>NZ_JBHVST010000015.1:0-164813 GCF_042885015.1 Streptomyces sp. NPDC058086
ACACGGCAACGCTCGCGATCCCGGCATCCCGGCACGCCCGGGCCACGCGGACAGCGATTTCGCCACGGTTGGCGATGAGCACCTTGCGCACGATGAACCTCCCCAGACTCCGCTCGGAGCCACAAGACTGTTCGAGTGCGCACTTCCCCTTCAATACGGTCCGTTGCAGAACTGGGTCAGAATCCGCAGACCCGGGGCAGCATTTACCGGAAGAGGAAAGAAGAAGGTCAGGCCTCCGTCAAATTGCCGGACCCGGCGGGCGGATCCGCCGGGTCCGGAAAGAAAAGGAATGCGCCATTCCGGGGAGAATTTCGAGGGGCGTTCGGGAGGCGTTCCGGGGTGGCGTTCGGGAGACGTTCAGGAGGCGTTCAGGGGCTGCGTTCGGGAGGCACTTCCCGCCGCCCCACAGGGTTTCGCGGGCCGGTCGACCACTTGGCGGGTTGACCGCTTGGCCGGTCGGGCTCGCGGGTCCGTACTCGGTCAACCGTCCAGCAGGGCCTTGCGGTACCAGGGCGCCGCGTGGGCGAAATCGGTGTCGAAGCCGGCGCCGGGTGCGCGACGCAGGTCGGACCAGAGCGGTGTGCTGTCGAAGACGTGGTCGGTGGTGAACATGTCGAGCCCGGACGGAGGCACGCCCTTCTCGGCCAGGACCACCCGGGCTCGGTCGGCGGTCAGTTCCCGGTCCGGCCAGTCGGTCCCCGTGCAGTCGGCGACCGCGCGCAGGAGGGTGTCCACGGGGAGGGGCTCCGGGTGGGTGGCGTGGTAGACGGAGGCGGTCAGGTCGGCGGCGGGAGCGAGCGCGGTGGCCACCAGCAGCGCGGCCAGTTCGGGTGCGGCGATCACGGAGGTCCGGGCGGGCCAGCCCTCCACCGTGCCGGGCAGCACGCGCAGCATCCGGGTCAGGCCGGGCACCACCCACCTGTCGCCCTCCCCGTACACGAGGTGCGGGCGCAGGACGACACCGCCGGCCGCGAGGACGGTGTCCTCGGCCGTGGCCCGGGTGAGGGACGTGGGCGAGCCCGGGTTGCGGGACAGTTCTTCGGGCCGGTCGCCGCGGAAGGTGCCACGACCGTAGACGGACGCGGTGCTCAACTGGACGATGCGCGCAACCCCCGCGCGGCGCGCTTCCTCGATGAGCGCCGCCGTGCCACGGGCGTTGACGGCCTCGTTGGCCTCGACGCCTCCGCCGATCTGCGAGGCGCAGTGGATCAGGACGTCGACTCCGTCGCACACCCCGCGCAAGGACGCGGGGTCGGTCAGATCGGCCCGTACGACGCGAGCACCGTCATGGGCCGCAGGACCCTCCGGGGCCGGAGGACCCTCCTGAGTCGCAAGACCCTCCTGAGTCGCAAGACCCTCCTGGATGGGAGAGCCGTTGTGGAGCGGGGGACCGGAGCCGAGCAGGGGACTGCGATGGGACATGAGCCTCAAGTCGGCCCGGTACCGGGCCGCTTCACGGGCGACGTGTCCGCCGACGAATCCGGCGGCACCGGTGATCAGGATGGTGGGCACGGGTCTGTCTCCTCGGGATGGGGACGCTCTCCCAGGCGTACGGAGGATGCGCGGGCTCAACAGCCGCGCGGGCTCAGGACGAGCTCGGCGGTGAAGACGGTCTCAGCGTGCTGCGTACCGCGCACCCGCACCAGTACGCCGCCCTCCGTACCGTGCGGTTCGGTCTCCGGCTCGATCCAGCAGGGCGCGTCGAACTCGGCGTAGCGCGCGAAGTTGCTCTTGAGCCCCACCAGGAGGGCGTCCGGCATCCCGGTCGAGACGAGGGCGGCCTGTCGGGCGGCTTCCAGCAGGACCATGCCCGGTATGTGATCGACGGGATGGTCGAAGAAGGTGGGGTGGGCGGTGTCGACGCGCAGTTCCCAGCGGTCGCCGGTACCGGAGGCCGATCCGGTACCGGAGGCCGATCCGGGCTCGGACTTGAGCTCGGACTTGAGCTCGGACTCAGGCTTGGACTTGGGCTTGGACTTGGGCTCGGCCAGCAGCACGTGCCGGTCGTCGGAGTGTCCCACCGCGGCCGGGTCGATCGCGGGCGGCACGATGCGGTCGGTGGTGGTGGGCCGGCCGGCTCGCAGCCTGCGGTGGACGGCGGGACTGGTACAGCTGAACGCGGCGCCCGCGGTGGCCAGCGCCCTTCCGTCGCGCAGCACGGTGACGTCGTAGCGCATACCGCCGAGCACCCGGCCCCTGCGGACGATGTCGCGGCAGACGGTGCGCAGTTCGACTTCCGTGGGGACGGCGTCCGCGACGAGGAGTTCGGGGGAGGTGCTGAAGAACATGTCCCACATCAGGAACTGGTGCCCGAAGGGGACGCCGAACTCGGCGTGCGCGAGCAGGGAACCTATCTGGCGGACGGACTCGATCAGGAGCATGGGGTCCTGGTAGCCGCCGGACTGGGTGAAGAAGGAGTGGCTGCGCGGCCATTGGGCGCTGACCGCGAACTCGTCCGGCCGCTCGGGTCCGGCTGGTTCGGCGGCGGCTTCCCAGCCGGTCAGCAGGACCTCCGAGACGGCGGCGCGATGGACGTACTCACGCGGAACCGTCGTGGTCAGCCGCGGCGTCAGACTTCGCGCGGCGGTCTGGACGGAGGCTTTGACAGAGGCCTGGGCAGGGGCCTGGGCAGAAGCCTGGGCAGAGGCCTGAACGGCGGGTTGAACAGCGTTTCGAGCAGCGGGCCGTGAGGCGGTTAGTGAGGCGCTGGTGCCCACCGTCGCGACGTCGTCTTCGACGGACACACGGGTGGAGGTGGTGTACGACATGTACGGCACTCCTGTCTGGTTCCGAGCAGGGGGCAGCAATCCGTACCGCCGGCAGCCACCCCCCGTGGCCGACGTTCTCTCGCTCACACAAGATACAGACATGTCTGTTCGGTTTTTCAAGTAAAGCTTTAGCATCCTTCGAGCGATGAGCCGCCACTACGGGCCGGTACAGCACGATTGCGCCACCCCGGACGCCTGATCTTTCTAACCGTGCAGACCTGCATGGTTAGCGCCAGAGACACACGCCGGACAAGCAGGTCCACCCCGACCGCAACCTGCCGGAAACATGACCTTGAAGCGCCGAATCCCTCTACATACACGCAGGTCAGCGTGGGTAGATTGGAAATGGTACGGACCGACGCGCGGGGGATTTCGAACACGTTGACAATCAGACAAGTCTGTTTGCTATCGTCCTCATTGTGAGAGTTCAGCAGTCCGTTCCGTGATGACGAGACTGTGCCTCAGGAGGAGCAGATGAATCGGCAAGCCGTGGATCTACTCGACGCCCGATCGCAGCGCAATCTTCCGCACCGCCCCACGATTCCCCAGCCCGGGCGGGCCGTTGCCCCACAGACGGCCGCCGACTACCCCGGCCCCCCGGCCGGAGCACTGCGCGTCCTGGTCGTAGAAAACGATGTCAGGGCCGCCGACTCCCTCGTCCAGGGCCTGCTGCGGCAGGGGTACGCCGCGCAGAGCGTGGCCACCGGCACCAAGGCGCTCCAGGCGCACCGCGATGCCGATCTCCTACTGCTCGACCTGGACCTGCCCGACCTGGACGGGCTCGAGGTGTGCCGGGGCATCCGGGCGGTCTGCGACACCCCGGTCATCGCCGTCACCGCGCGCGGCTCCGAACTCGACCGGGTGCTCGGACTCCAGGCCGGCTCGGACGACTACCTGGTCAAGCCGTACGGCTTCCGCGAGTTACTGGCCCGGATGGAGGCGGTGATGCGCCGGGTGCGTCAACAGCCCGCCGCCGCCCAGGTCATCACCCATGGGCCGCTGCGCATCGACGTCGGCACCCGGGTGGCCACGCTGAACGGGAAGCCGGTGGACCTGACCCGCAAGGAGTTCGACCTGCTGCATCTGCTGGCCTCGCAGCCCGGCACCGTCATGCCGCGACGCCAGCTCATGGCGCAGGTCTGGGACGACACCTGGTCCCACCGCGGGCGCACCATCGACACCCACGTCAGCAGCCTGCGCGGCAAGCTCGGTTCGAGCAGTTGGATCATCACCGTACGCGGTGTCGGTTTTCGGCTCGGCCACCCCTGAGCGGCACCCGCAGGCCGTACGAGAACCACGTGAGGACCGCTCGACGACCCCATGAGGACCACCTGATGACCACCTGATGACCGCTTGACGACTGCTGGAGAAGCACTCGAGGAACGGCCGAGGACCGACCGAAAATCGAGCCAAACCGGAAGCAAATACTCCCGCCTACTGGCGGCGTGCCGCCTTGCCGATACAATACAGACCAGTCGGTAAAATTCCAGTGGGCGAGAGCAAGGACCTGGTATGGCCACACAAGAGCGCGGGACGAGGTCGAGGCACTCGATCCTGGAGTCCGCGGCCCGCGTGTTCGACGAGCGCGGCTACGACGCGGCGAGCACCAACGACATCCTGGCCCGGACGGGCCTCACTCGAGGCGCGCTGTACCACCACTTCCCTTCCAAGGAAGCGATCGCCGTGGCCCTCGTGACCGCGCACAGCGAGGCGCTGGTGGTGCCGGACCAGGCGGTGAAACTCCAGGCGGTCATCGACCTCACCCTGGAGTTCGCCCAGCGTCTCCAGCGCGATCCGGTGCTACGGGCCAGTGTGCGGCTCGCCGTCGAGCAGACGTCGTTCTCGCGGCCGCCGCAGACGGCGTACGAGCAATCCGGCGCCGCCATACTCGCCCTGCTGCGGCAGGCCGAGGAGCAGGGCGAGATCCTGCCCGGCGTGGACATCCAGGAAGCCACGTCGACCATCGTCGGCGCCTTCACCGGCCTGCAGTTGATGTCCCAGGTCTACAGCAACCGCGAGGATCTGCCGGAACGCATCGGTGCGTTCTGGCGCTTCATGCTGCCCGGTCTGGCCACGCCCGGCATGCTCGGCCGCCTCCGCACCGTCCCGCCGCCGGCCCACGAGCCCGCCTGACCCCCGTCCGGCCCGCCCGGCCGCACCCTGAGCCCGACAACCTCACAACCAAGAACCAAGAACCAAGAACCAAGAACCAAGCCCGCGCCCCGCGCCCAGCGCCCCGGGACCGCCCGCCCGCCCGCCGAACAGAACACGGCGCCCCGAACGCGAACTTCGGGCAGGCCGCCTCACCCGTGAGGGACCCCAGCCCGACACCTCACCCCGGGCCAAGCCCCCCACCACGGGTGCCCTTCGCATGCCGTCCCGTTCACGGGCACGCCCCGCGACGGACCTCCGAAGGCCGAGGGCCTGTCCCGACCCCGGCCCCCGGACAACACCCGCTCCGGACCAAACCCGTCACCGCAGGCGCCCTCTCGCGCCGCCCCGAACACGGGTACACCCCGCAACCGACCTCCGAACACCGAGGGCCCCACCCGCACCCGGGCCCCGACACGTCACCGAGCTCGGGCCTCGTTGCCCCGCGCGCAGCCCAGCCGGGCTCCAGCCGCCTTCCAACTCCGGGACGGGGCCGATGTCCCCCGGGCTCTGGGCCGCGTACCCAAGCCCAGGACCATGAAGCCGCCCGGCGTTCGCGACTCCCCACCGCTGCCTCACCCAGGTCGAGAGACGGCCCCTGCCCCCAGCCCGTGCCGAGTCACGCTCGCCGAACCTCAGGCCAACTCGGCCCAGAAGGCGAGACCTTGAGGAAGTCCCAGAGGCCCACGCTCACCCCCGCACGGGCCCCGAAGACAGGCCCCGAGCTCCGTCCCCGTCAAGCGACGCAGGCGGCCCCTCTTGGGCTGAACTCCCCACGCCCCGCCCCCGCTTCAAGACGTCAGGCCCCTCAGACCCCCTCAGACCCGCTGCCCACCCGCCGTTCCTCCTCCGCCCGCCCCTCCCCGGCCAACGAGAACAACGGGCGCAACAACACCCACAACCGCTTGGACGTCTTGGGGTCCCACCACTCCGCGTCCGTGTGCCCGAGCGACTCCAGCCCCGCGGCCACCACCACCGCCAGCTCGGCCAGATCCTCCGGCGCCGGCACCACGTCCCGGTGCGCGTCGACCACCCGCCTGCGCACCAACGCCAGTACGTCGTCACGCAACCGCGGGGGCCCCGCCGACCCGTCCACCGCCAGCTGTATGCCGGCCCGGACCAGTTCCTCCGTACGCAACGCCTCGCACAGGGCGACCAGGAGGCGCTCCGGGGCATCCTCCACGGACCCCTCGAAGGCCTCGTCCATCAGCGCGACAACCCGCTCGTGCGCCTGCTCGTACACCGCGGCCGTCAACTCCGCGGTGGAGGAGAAGTGGTGATAGAGAGCCCCTCGGCTCACCCCGGCCCGGCGGCAGATGTTGACCAGTCCCGCATCGGAGAGCCGGCCGTTCGCTATCAGTTCCGCCGCGGCACGGACGAGAGCCTGACGGGTCTGTTCGGACCGGGTCTGCATCAGGCTGCACCTGCCTATTCCTGCTCTTGGCATGTAGGAGCGCGCGGGTGCCCTGAAGGCGCCAGCAACAACCGGAATCATACAACCATGCATGTTTTAGTCGACAGCCCCGTGAACCCAGACCTCCATCCAATCCCCATAAATCCTGCAGCTCTTGCCCATGGACGACCTCTTGACGGCCAGACGATCCCGTGAGCACACCCCATCCGGAACCCCCTCCCACTCTTGACAATCAGACAAGTCTGTTTGTTACGTTGGCGATGGCCACGTTGCCCCCGGCACCCAAGCGTCACCCGAGCGTCGAGGAGTCCGATGAGCAGCACGACCGCCCCCACCGCGCCCACCTCCACGACCGCACCGACCGGCCCGATCCCCCCTGTCACCGCGACCATCCCCCTGGTCGGCAGTGGATTCGGCGAAGCCCTGCACGAGGGCCTGGTCCGCGCGGCGGCCCGGATGTCGCCCCGCCCGGGCCACTCCCCCTTAATGCCGTCCGCCGCCACCCTGGGATCCTGGGAGACCGGCGCCGTCCTGGACCGCTTCACCGCCCGCCTCCCCACCGCACTCGCCCCCGCCGAGGCAGAAGTGCCCACCCTGCGCACCACGCTGACGGAGTTCGCCCGCGCCGCCCTGGCCCGTGCCGCGGACACCACCCCCGCGCCCGCCCCCGCGCCCATCGCCCCGCCCGCCGCCTCCCCGCACCAGGTGGCCGCCGCGGTCGCCCTGCTCCTCGAGTGCGCCCTGCTGCACGTCCTGGAGAACGGCATCGCGCACCACGAGAGCGCGCTGCCCCGCGCGGTCGCGGTCGTCCGGCGCCTCGGCGAGGTCGTCCGGGAGGCCGGGGAGGGCATGTGGTCCGGCGACGACGGCCGCGGCGAGCGCCGCCGGCTGGCCCGGCAGCTGCACGACGAGCTGGGCGGCGCCCTGTCCCTGGCCCGACTCAGCCTCGACGCCGCGGCGACCTGCGCCCCCGGCAGGACCGGCTCACCCACCCCTGGCGCTCCCGGCACCGTCGCCGCCCACCTCGCCACCGCCCAAAGGACACTGGCCGCGGCGGCCAGAGAGAACCAGGCGCTCATCGACGGCGTGCGCCACCGCGCCGACCTGCCGCCCCTGCGCGAGGCCCTGGAGGCCTTCCTCGCGGGCCCACGTCCCCGCGACGGCCGCCGTATCCAGACCTCCGTCGAGGTCATCGGCGACGAGTGGACCCTCTCCGAGCGGCACCGGGAGGAGACCTTCCTCGCCCTGCGCGAGGCCCTGCGCGACCGCCTGGCCCGCTCGGGCGCGCGCCACGTGGAGACCGTCGTACGCATCACCAGGCGCTGGCTGTACGCGAAGGTGACCGACGACGGCCACGGCCCCGCGGGGGGTTCCGCCGGCTCCGCCGATTCCGCGCGGGCCCTGCGCTCCCTCACCGATCGCGTCGAGGACCTCGGCGGCCGGACCGGCATCACCCCGGGCACCCCCACCGGCACCCTGCTGGAGATCCATCTGCCCCTGCGCAGACACCCCTGAGCCCCGCCCGGCAAAAACTGAGAGACAGAACACACTCCGACCAGCACCCCGGCCAACCCCACGTCAACCCACCCGGACCCAGCCCGACGCGCCCGACCCCGGCCCCGTACCGGAGACACGGAAAAGGGCCCATCGTCTTGACGATGAGCCCTTTGCACTGGTGTGGCACGCCTACTCCCGGTGGGCGGCCATGCAGGGGATCGAAGTCGAGCGGATGCGCCGGCGCTGGGCCCACGGCGACGAGGTGTGGCCCAACGGCTGGCTCGCCCAGGTGTCCGTGCTGGCCGAGCGGCGCGGTTCAGCACCGGCGACCGTGACGGCCCTGTCCAAGACCGAGCAGGGAAACATGGGGGTGCCGACGACCAGCCGCGGCTGCCACGCGCTCACCCGCACCCTTCCTGTCGCTGTTGTCGGCGCCGCACAAGGCTCGGCTCAGTCCGCCCATTTGGCCCGGGAGATCGCCGCCCTCACCCACGGCGACCCGGCCGCGCAGTCCGCGGCAGCCCATGCTGCCGTGCTGGTCAACCACTGCCTGACCAGCACTCCCGAGATGCAGGATTCTCTGTTCGGCAAGCAGTCTCAGGTGCGGCAAGCCCTGATGAACGGCATACGGGCCCTTCCCGATGCCGACCCCGGCCTGACCGCCGACGAGCACGACCGGCTCACCACAGCGCTGCGGCAGGCCAAGGACCAGCCCGCGGACGCGGGACGGCTCGCGAAGCTCGCACCGGACGCCACCGCGTCATCAGCACTGCTCGGCGGCCTGTATGTCGCCGCCTCCTTCCCCGACCGAGCTCAGGTGAACGTCGCACTGCGCTTCGCCGCCGGGGCGCCGGACGGCGACTCGGTCGGCTGCGTGACCGGCGCCCTGCTCGGAGCAGCACACGGAGTCGAGGCGCTGCCCGTCAATCTGCTGAGCCGCCACGAACTGGCCTGGGTCCTCGACACCCTGGCCCGCGACCTCATCGCCCAGCTCACCGACTCCCCCAGCGGCGACAGGTACAACAGCGGCTGGGACCCGCACTGGTGGGACCGCTACCCCGGCGGGTGACCCACCGGCTCCTGCCTCGACGAAGTTGCTGGGATCAGCCGATGGGGGTCGGCCGGGGCTGGAGAAGTGACCTTGTGCGGTCGGCTCAGGGGCGCGATGACGACGTTGCCGTCACTCCGTTTCCCCGAGCACAGCCGCCGATTCGGACGCCCAGGTCATCAACATCTCGCAGGGGAGCACCGCGCATTCCCGGGGGCTGACCGAGTCCGTCGCTTATGCGCTGTCCAAGGGCAAGCTGATCTTCGCGGTCGTGGCCAATACCGGCAACGCCCTCGACGAACTTGAGTATCCGGCGGCGACTCCAGGTGTCGTGGGCGTCGGGGCGATCGACAGAAACATCCAGGCAACGAAGGAGTCCCAGCACGGCCCCCAGGTCGACCTCGTCGCACCGGGCGAGAACATGGTTGCAGCCTGCCTCGAAAGCAAAACAGGAGTGTGCGAGACGCACGGCACCAGCGACGTCACGGCCATCGCTTCCGCCTCCGCCGCCCTGATCTGGTCCAAGCACCCCAACTGGACCAACAACCAGGTCCTGCGGGTCATGCTCAACACCGCACGCAAACCCAAGAGCGGCAAGGAGCGCACCGACTACCTCGGCTACGGCGCCGTACGCCCCCGCATCGCACTGACGGATCCGGGCGACCCCGAGCCCGCAGACAAGTACCCCCTCCCGGACCTCGCAGCGGCGGGCACCAACTCGCCCCCTCCAGAGGCCTCCGACGCGAAGGGCACGGGTGAGCCGGCAAAGGATGACAGCTCTGTCGCGGCAGCCTCAGCGTCCAAGGAGGGTGGCGGCAACAGCACCCTCTGGATCGAGCAGGGCATCGGCGCCGCCGTACTCCTCGGAGGAGCGATCGCGGCCCTCGCCGTCGCCCGCAAGCGTCAGCGGCCCTTCGCTTCGCCGTCGGTGTCTACGGCCCCCGCAGATCAACTGCCTTACTTTCACTCGCCGTTCATGCCGCCTACCAGCGCATCAGGCAATGGCGGCCCGCCCAGTCAAGGAGAGCGGACCTGATCCACACGACTCACTGACGGCAGCACGCCACAGGAAGCTCACCATGCATGAGTACGGATACTCAGCCGTCCTGGTTGTGGGAGCGGATGGGACGCACGGTGAAGGGTCGCTACCGTACGTCTCGGTCATTGCAATTGACTGCTGTGAATATTTGCAACGTTCCGGTCGTACGGTCACGGTCACGTCCATTCCGGACGTACGACGAGACACGGGGAGGGGCCACGCATGGCGTGGGAGGAGTGGGAGGAGCTCAAAACCACTGCGGCCGAGCGACATTCCGCGCGGATGCAGCTCAACCAGCTTCCGGCCGATCAGGGAGGCGCCGGCACTCCATCCGGCAAGTTGAGGTCGGACAAGGCGGCTTGGTCCAAGGCGGGGGAAGGCGTGGGCTCGCTGCCCAAGAACATCAGCAAGGCCCTGGCCCAACTGGAGGACGGACAGAAGGGCCTCGGTAAGGATTCCGGATGTCTGACTGCTGCCGCGCAGCGGGACGTCTACGACTCCTGGGAGCGCTACGTCAAGGATGTGAGCGGGCGCTGCGATGCGCTGGCGGGGTTGTTCGAGAAGGTGGGCAACGACCAGATGAGGACCGATGAGGCGATCAAGACCGAAATCGCCAAGCTGAAGGTCCGGTACGAGGACACACCCGCCGTCGGCGGCCAGGCCGGGGGCCGGTGACGAGGAGCCATGGATTTCGCGACCCTCAGGGCTCTGAAGCCGTCGGAGTTCTCGGACTCGGCGGACGGATATCGCAGCACGAGCGACATGGCCAGTGCGGCCAAGGACCGTATCGAGCAACAGATCACTGTTGCCATGCGCAACGCCAACCAGGGCGAGGCTGCAACTGCGGCCCTGAAGCAGCTGCACGAGTTGGCGCAGAACTTCCATTACACCCAGGCGGAATGCGGTCTGGTCGGTGCGGCACTCGACGGGTTCGCGTACGACCTGGAGGCGGCGAAGAAGAAGCTGGACGCGGCGGTCGACAACGCGCAGGCAGAGAAGTTCACCGTGCACTCCGACGGTTCGATCAGCTATCCGTCCGGCGGTCAGGAGGTTGACGGCAAAATTCCTGGTGGTGGCACGGTGACCGGTCTGACCGACTCGACGGCTTCGGCGGTCGGCCGCCAAGCGGCCAACTTCGATCCCAACCCCAACCACCGCCGTGCGCAGGAATATGCCGGTCAGATCGCAGATGCCCTCAAGGAGGCCACGGAGGCCGACGAGAAGTGGGCGCCGAAGCTGCGGACGCTGAAGGCCGATGACGATCTCACGGTCTCCGGCCGGGACTGGGTGGACGTGAAGAAGGACACCGGCGGTGTCCTCAACGCAGCCGAGAACTACCTGGACTCGGTCAAGGAGCCACCCAAGCACGGCACCCCGAAGGAGAACGCCGAGTGGTGGAAGAGCCTGACCGATGAGCAGCGGGCGGACTACATCGCTGTCCATCCCGATTCGATCGGGTGGATGGACGGACTTCCCGCCACTGTGCGCGATGAGGCGAATCGGACCGTCCTTGCCGAGGAGCGTGGCGCCGCGCAGGTTGAATTGGACACTTGGATGACGAAGGAGCCCGACCGATATCAGATGGTTCACAGAATCAACCCAAATACAGGCGAGGAAGTGGACGTAAAAGAAAGACTTCCTGAAACAGAGTGGAAGGAATGGGAGGCAAAGAGGCAGGAAATTCAGGATCACATTGATGGCCTGGATTCAATCCAGAGCCGCTACGACAACTACACCGGGGATGAGGCTACCCGGCCTTATCTGCTCGGATTCGACAACAAGAAGCTCGGGCACGTCGTCATGTCCATCGGAAATCCCGACACCGCTGACAACGTAGCGACGTACGTCCCAGGAACGGGATCAAATCTGAACGGCATCGACGGTGACATTCGGCGGGCCGAGCAGCTTCAAGGCAGAGCAGAGCGAACGGATCCAACGCATTCGACCGCATCAATCCTGTGGCTCGGTTACGACGCCCCGCAGAGCCTGGTGGGTGACGCCACTGACGCCAAGTGGGCCGACAACGCCCGTGAGCCGCTGAGTAACTTTCTGACCGGCCTTGACACGGCCCATCATGGAGGGCATGCAAATTCAACGCTCGTGGGCCACAGCTACGGCACCCTTGTGGCCGGCGAGACGATGCGTGATCACCCGAATCTGCCGGTGGACAACGCGGTCCTGGTAGGGAGCCCGGGCGTGGGGGCCAACCACGCCCGTGATCTGAATATCCCCGCGGATCACGTTTGGGCAGCCACTGCGAAGAACGACATGGTCAATCTGGCCCCACCACCGGCAGGGCAGCTGGCGCCGCTGAACCCAAAGGCTTATTGGCGCCTCTTCAACGACCATTCAATTATGTACGGAAACGACCCGACATCCGATGAATTCGGCGGGCAAACCTTTAAGGTTCCCGATGGGCATCTTCCGGGCTGGCATGGGAAACCCATGCCCGCTCACTCCCAGTACTGGGAGGGTGAGTCACTGGACCATATGGCGGAGATCGTAACCGGAGGAACCCCGTGAAACTGCGCAACCTTATGTCGATTGGCCTAATGCTGACCGTGATGGCTGTGGTTACGGCCTGCGGAGCATCGCAGGATGGGGAAGGAGACGGCGCAGCAACGCCGAAACAGACCACGATGAACGAGCAACAAGCAATCAAGCGTGCTAATGAAATCATTCACCAGGCGGTGGACGGCATGTCGCCGAAGCCGAAACTCGAGCAGGTGGGCGCCGCGCCGGTGGGAGCCTGTATCGCCCGGGACGACGGTGGCCCAGATGATCGGTTGCAGGTCAGCCTCGCCTACAAGCTGACTGGAGTGCCGGGTAGCAAAGCCAAGTCGCTTGTGCGGCAGGCCAGGGACGCCTGGGTGAAGCTGGGCTACAAGTTCCAGTCGTCGGACGCGGACTGGTCCAAGCCCTTCCCTCACGTGAACATGCGTACCGAACCTGATGACTTCTGGATGGATGCCATCACCGGCGTGGTGGACCGGGCTACGGGTGAAGGGCTGGCCTCCGTCGGCGTGACATCGCCCTGCTTCTCACGCAGCGCCAGCGACCAGTCCACGGCCGACTCCACGGCCTTCCGGCGCTCACCGGTCGACGAGCGCGCCAAACATCGTGCTCTCGACCACTCCAGCCGAATCTACGAAGCTCTCCAAGCACGGCACGCCCCAGCCCAGACCGGGGAGGGGATCAGCGTCTACCAGGACTCCGAGGGAAGCTACGTCCACCACGCCTGGTCAACCCAGCCTCTTACGGAAGAGGAAGTGGTCCAGGCGATGGCGCGTGCACAGACCTATTTCGAGAGCGCGGGCTGGACCGTGCGCCATGGTTCGACAGGCACTGGCGTGCCCGCGATCGTCGCCCGCAACGCCGAAGACGAGAGCGTGGCCCAGGTCGCCCCGTCGAACACTGGCGCTGTGCGTGTCGCCGTGACCTCACCCGTTGTGCCTGGGGAAACCGCGGTGGCCTGAGTTCGTCCCTGGCTGAGATCAGCCGCGACGGGAACGGAGATCATCGCGCGCTCTTCCCTGACCGTCCGGTTCAGGCTGCTCCCGTGCCGACCCGGTAGACGATCTTCCCGTCGAACTCCGCGAACCCGAGCGACCTGTAGAAGGCTCGGGCACCCGGGTTGTCGCGGTCGGTCATCCACTCGACGCGGCTGCACCCGGAGCGCGCCACCGCGATGCCGCGGAGCTCGTTCATGAGGCGTTCGCCAACGCCCTGCCGACGGAGCGTGTCACGGACGTACAGCTCCTTGAGGAAGAGGGAGTGGGTGGACCCCGCCGACGGCCAGAGGAACGAGTATGCGGCGAGCCCGACGATGTCCCCGGCCTCGTCCTCGGCGCGATCCTCGTCGAGGGCCGCTGGTACTGCCCGTCCATGCCCGAACCCCTCATCAACGCCACCATCGACCTGCACGCCGAACGCATCGACCAGGAGACCTGGGTCAGGCTGATCGGGGCCCGCCGCGGCTACCGCGTCATGCCCAAGGAGAACGCGGACGCCGACGGCTACCAGCGGATGATGTGCCCCGCCGAAGCAGGCAAGGCCCAGTGCCCCCTCAAACCACACACCCTCGGCCGCAGCATCCGCCTCCCCCTCGTCAACCCTGAGCCCAGCCCAACGGGCCCGCTCAAGGTCTGCCGCCAGCGCACGATCACCGTCAGCCCCGAAAGCAGCGCCAAACACTGGCAGGCCCTGGAGTACGGCGGCCCGGAATGGCAGAAGATCTACTTCCGGCTCCGCAACAGCGTCAGGGGCTGCAACGGCTGCGCGAAGAACCCACTGGTCGAAGGCATCGATGCCGCGGGCTCACGCCGCATCCGCGGCATCGCGGCCCAGACGACCCTCCTGGCCTTCCAACTCGCCCAAGCCAACCGCCGCAAGATCAAGAAATGGCTTGAGACGCTGGCGCTCGGCGGCGACCGCCCCCGCCGCCGCACCCACCACCGGCGGAAGACCAAAGATCGCGGAGCCTGGACACCCACCGGCCACCTGACGCCGGCCGCCTGATCCGAGGGTCAGCACCACCCCAGCACCAACCGGAGAACAACCAGCACGAAAAGCAGGGCCCCGACCGTGAGATACCTCACCGCCGGGGCCCTGCCTCGTCACTGTCCGGGCCAGCCCGCCGCAACAACGAGAAACGGGCCCCACCAGGACTTTCGTCACTGGCGGAGACCCGTTTCGTCGGTTTCTCCTGGTGCGCGAGGGGGGAGTTGAACCCCCACGCCCTTGCGGGCACTGGAACCTGAATCCAGCGCGTCTGCCTATTCCGCCACCCGCGCATTGGGTGTGTCTTTGGTCTCTCACCGAGTGGTGCGAGCGCCTGTCGACATGCAGAAGATTAGCACGCTGTCCGGGGTGGAATCACATGCCTTTCCACGGCCACGGGCCCCGCCGGCACCGCACGTCTCAGGCCTAACCGGTTCACGTATCAACCTCGTACCGGTCCAGGCCATCTCTCCAGGAGCAGGGCAGGGTGCACAGTCAGGTGCGGGACACTGGTCTCGGAGCGCCTCTACGATCCTTGGCAGGAGTAGTGCCGGGAAGTGTTCGAAGAGGTGCCCCGGAGGGAACTCCGGGAAGGGACTTCGGAAGGCGTCGACACCCGTCGACAGGGCCGACAGGGGGAACCAGCCGATTTCCCGACGCGTGGATACGATCAGTAAGCAGTACCAGCAGGACCGGGACGACCGCGGCAGGCCGTACGACACAGTGGGCCTTACGCAGTACGACGTGGACAGCAGGCAGAACCAGGACGGTTACGAAGGAGGAGGTGCCCCATGGGAGTCCTGAAGAAGTTCGAGCAGCGCCTCGAAGGTCTGGTCAACGGCACCTTCGCCAAGGTGTTCAAGTCCGAGGTCCAGCCCGTGGAGATCGCCGGAGCGCTGCAGCGCGAGTGCGACAACAACGCCACGATCTGGAACCGCGACCGGACCGTCGTACCCAACGACTTCATCGTGGAGCTGAGCGCGCCGGACTTCGAGCGCCTCAGCCCCTACTCCGGCCAGCTCGGCGACGAGCTCGCCGGGATGGTGCGCGACTACGCCAAGCAGCAGCGCTACACCTTCATGGGCCCCATCAAGGTCCACCTGGAGAAGGCGGACGACCTCGACACCGGTCTCTACCGGGTGCGCAGCCGTACGCTCGCCTCCTCCACCGACCAGCAGGCCCCAGAGCGCATCCCCCCCGCGGGCTCGCCCCCCGGCCGGCCCGGTGGCTACGGCTATCCGGCTGCCGCCCCGGGCGCGAGTCCCGCAGGCGCTCCCCCGATGCCGTCCGCGCCGCCGCCCGGCGTGCGCCCCGGTCCCTCGCCGATGGGCTCCCGGCCCGGCGCGGCTCCGGGCCCGGCGGCCGGCGGCCGCATGCGGCACTGGATCGAGATCAACGGCACCCGCCATCAGATCTCCCGCCCGACGTTGGTGATGGGCCGTAGCACCGAAGCCGACGTACGGATCGACGACCCCGGCGTATCCCGCCGGCACTGTGAGATCCGGACCGGAACGCCCTCGACGATCCAGGATCTCGGGTCCACCAACGGCATCGTGGTGGACGGGCAGCACACCACCCGCGCTACGCTCCGCGACGGCTCGCGGATCGTCGTGGGCAGCACCACCATCATTTACCGGCAAGCCGAAGGGTGAAGCGGGGGCAATGTCAGAGCTGACCCTCACGGTCATGCGGCTGGGTTTCCTGGCCGTACTGTGGCTGTTCGTGATCGTGGCCGTGCAGGTCATCCGCAGCGACCTGTTCGGAACGCGCGTCACACAGCGCGGCTCGCGCAGGGACGCCTCCAGGCCGCAGCAGGCCGCGCGCCAAACCACACCACCTCCGCAGCGCCAGCAGGCGGCGCCGCCGAGCGGCGGCGGCGGTGGCCGACAGCGCCGCGGCGCCCCCACCAAGCTGGTCGTATCCGAAGGCACTCTCACGGGCACGACCGTCGCGCTGCAGGGGCAGACCATCACCCTGGGCCGCGCGCACGACAGCACCATCGTGCTGGACGACGACTACGCGTCCAGCCGCCATGCCAGGATCTACCCGGACCGGGACGGCCAGTGGATCGTCGAGGACCTCGGCTCCACCAATGGCACGTATCTCGACCGAAGCCGACTGACGACTCCCACGCCTGTTCCGCTGGGCGCGCCGATCCGCATCGGCAAGACCGTCATCGAGCTGCGGAAGTAGTACGACAATGAGCGAGCGGAGCGAGCACGCAGCAGCGGTCCACACGACGGACCCCGGCGCGCTCCCGACCGGAGGGTGGGCACCGTGCGGATGTACCCGGAGCCGACGGGCGAGGTGCGCATGAGTCTGTCACTGCGCTTCGCCGCCGGATCGCACAAAGGCATGATCCGCGAGGGCAACGAGGACTCCGGTTACGCCGGTCCCCGCCTGCTCGCGATCGCCGATGGAATGGGCGGCCAGGCCGCCGGTGAGGTCGCCTCCTCCGAGGTGATCTCCACCATCGTCGCGCTCGACGACGACGTCCCGGGCTCCGACATCCTCACCTCGCTGGGCACCGCCGTACAGCGTGCCAACGACCAGCTGCGGATGATGGTCGAGGAGGACCCCCAGCTGGAGGGCATGGGGACCACCCTCACCGCGCTCCTGTGGACCGGTCAGCGCCTCGGCCTCGTGCACGTCGGCGACTCCCGCGCGTACCTCCTGCGTGACGGCGTCCTCACGCAGATCACCCAGGACCACACGTGGGTGCAGCGCCTCGTCGACGAGGGCCGCATCACCGAAGAGGAAGCCACCACCCACCCGCAGCGCTCCCTGCTGATGCGCGCGCTGGGCAGCGGCGACCACGTCGAGCCGGACCTCTCCATCCGCGAAGTCCGCGCCGGCGACCGCTACTTGATCTGCTCCGACGGCCTGTCCGGCGTCGTCTCCCATCAGACGATGGAAGACACGCTCGCCAGCTACCAGGGCCCGCAGGAGACCGTCCAGAACCTCATCGAGCTCGCGCTGCGCGGCGGTGGCCCCGACAACATCACCGTCATCGTCGCCGACGTCCTCGACATCGACTCCGGCGACACCCTCGCCGCCCAGCTCTCCGACACCCCGGTCGTGGTCGGCGCGGTCGCCGAGAACCAGCACCAGCACCAGTTGCACGACAACGGCGCCATGCAGACCCCCGCGGGCCGCGCCTCCAGCCTCGGCCGTCCGGTGCCCGGACAGGGCGGTGGCGGCGAGTTCGGCCCGCCCGGCAGCGGCGACACCACCGGTTACGTCTCCACGGGCGGCTACGGCGACTACTCCGACGAGGACTTCGTCAAGCCGAGCGCCGGGCGCAAGTGGCTGAAGAGATCCCTCTACACCGCGCTGGCCCTCGCCGTCATCGGCGGCGGTCTGTACGGCGGCTACCAGTGGACGCAGACGCAGTACTACGTCGGCACCCAGGACCAGCACGTCGCGCTGTACCGCGGAATCAGCCAGGACCTGGCCTGGGTCTCGCTCTCGAAGGTGGAGAAGGATCACCCCGAGATCGAACTCAAGTACCTGCCGCCGTACCAGCAGAAGCAGGTCAAGGCGACGATCGCGGAGGGTGGCCTCCAGAACGCCCAGAAGAAGATCAGCGAGCTCGCCACGCAGGCCTCCGCGTGCAAGAAGGACGCCGAGCGCCGCACCGCCGACAGCAACAGCGCGAAGACCGGCACGGGCCAGGCAGGTGGAACCACGGGAACCACAACCACCTCTCTGACGTCCAAGGCCACATCCAGCCCGTCCCCGACGCCGAAGGCATCGAGCTCGGCACCGTCTTCGAAACCGTCCACCTCCGCCGCACCCACTCCCACACCCGGCCCCAGCCTCTCCGACGAGGAGCAGAAGCTGGTCTCGCTGTGCGGTAAGCAGTAAGAAGCCGTGAGGGGCCCTGTCACACCATGAGCAGTAGTACGAACACGCCGACGCACCACACGTCGACCATCGGTTCGATCGGCACACCGAGCCGCCGCAACACCGAGTTGGCGCTGCTGGTGTTCGCCGTCCTCATCCCGGTCTTCGCGTACGCCAACGTGGGCCTCGCCATCGACGAGAAGGTGCCGTCCGGCCTGCTGAGCTACGGCCTCGGCCTCGGCCTGATCGCGGGCGTCGGCCATCTCGGCGTCCGCAAGTTCGCGCCGTACGCCGACCCGCTGCTGCTGCCGCTGGCGACGCTGCTCAACGGCCTCGGGCTGGTGATGATCTGGCGTCTCGACCAGTCCAAGCTGCTCCAGTCGCTGCCCAACTTCACCCAGGCAGCGCCCCGCCAGCTGATGTACACCGCGCTGGGCATCGGTCTGTTCGTCGCCGTGCTGATCTTCCTGAAGGACCACCGCGTCCTGCAGCGCTACACCTACATCTCCATGTTCGGCGCCCTGCTCCTGCTCCTGCTGCCGCTGGTCCCGGGCCTCGGCGCCAACATCTACGGCGCCAAGATCTGGATCTCGATCCCCGGTCTGGGCACCCTCCAGCCCGGTGAGTTCGCGAAGATCATCCTCGCGGTCTTCTTCGCCGGCTACCTCATGGTGAAGCGTGACGCGCTGGCCCTCGCCAGCCGCCGTTTCATGGGCCTCTACCTGCCGCGCGGCCGTGACCTCGGCCCGATCCTGGTCGTCTGGTTCGTCTCCATCCTGATCCTGGTCTTCGAGACCGACCTCGGTACCTCGCTGCTGTTCTTCGGCATGTTCGTGATCATGCTGTACGTCGCCACCGAACGGACCAGCTGGATCGTCTTCGGCCTGCTGATGTCGGCGGTCGGCGCCGTCGGCGTAGCGAGCTTCGAACCGCACATCCAGACGCGTGTCCAGGCCTGGCTCGACCCGATGCGCGAGTACAAGCTCAGCCAGGCCGGAACCCACGACGGCATCCTCCACTCCGAGCAGGCCATGCAGGCCCTGTGGGCCTTCGGCTCCGGCGGCACGCTCGGCACCGGATGGGGACAGGGCCACTCGGAACTCATCCGGTTCGCGGCCAACTCCGACTTCATCCTCGCCAGCTTCGGCGAGGAACTGGGCCTGGCGGGGATCATGGCGATCCTGGTCATCTACGGCCTGATCGTGGAGCGCGGCATCCGAACGGCGCTCGCGGCCCGCGACCCGTTCGGCAAGCTCCTCGCGGTCGGCCTCTCCGGCGGCTTCGCGCTCCAGGTCTTCGTCGTCGCGGGCGGCGTCATGGGCCTGATCCCGCTCACCGGTATGACGATGCCGTTCGTGGCCTACGGAGGCTCCTCCGTCATCGCCAACTGGGCGCTGATGGGCATTCTGATGAGAATCAGCGACACGGCCCGCCGCCCGGCCCCCGCGCCCGCCCCCAGCCCCGACGCCGAGATGACCCAGGTGGTCCGCCCGTGAACAAGCCCCTGCGCCGGATCGCGCTCTTCTGCGGGCTCCTCGTCCTCGCCCTGCTCATCCGCGACAACTACGTCCAGTACGTCCAGGCGGACAGTCTGCGGACCGACGCGAGCAACCGCCGCGTCGCCATCGAGCGGTACGCCACTCCGCGCGGCGACATCATCGTCGACGGCAACCCGATCACCGGGGCCACCAAGTCGACCAAGAGCGGCATCAACGACTACGAGTACAAGCGCACCTACAAGGACGGCCCCATGTGGGCGCCGGTCACCGGGTACGCCTCGCAGGCCTTCGACGCCTCCCAGCTGGAGAAGCTGGACGACGGCATCCTCACCGGCAACGACGACCGGCTCTTCTTCCGCAACACCCTCGACATGATCACGGGCAAGAAGAAGCAGGGCGGCAACGTCGTCACCACCCTCAACGCCGCCGCGCAGAAGGCCGCGTACCAGGGTCTGCTGAGCCGCGGCAAGGGCGCCGTCGCCGCGATCAACCCGCAGACCGGCGCGATCCTGGCACTGGCCTCGACCCCGTCGTACGACCCCTCGACCTTCGCCGGAATCTCCGGGAGCGACGAGAAGGCCTGGAACAAGCTCCAGAAGAAGAACAACCCCGACGAGCCGATGCTCAACCGGGCGCTGCGCGAGACCTACCCGCCGGGCTCCACCTTCAAGGTGGTCACCGCGGCGGCGGCGCTGGAGAACGGCCTGTACAAGTCCGCGGACGAGAACACGAACTCGCCGCTGCCGTACACGCTGCCGACCACCACGACTGAGCTGAAGAACGAGGGGAACATCCCCTGCAAGAACGCGACCATGAGGATCGCGCTCCGCTACTCCTGCAACACCGTCTTCGGCAAGATCGGCGCCGACCTCGGCAAGGACAAGATGCTCGCGGAGGCCGAGAAGTTCGGCTTCAACTCCGAGCAGCTCACGCCGGTGCGGTCGAACGCCTCCAACTTCCCCAAGTCGATGGACCAGCCGTCGACCGCGCTCAGCTCCATCGGCCAGTTCGAGACCGCCGCGACCCCGCTGCAGATGGCCATGGTCGCCTCCGCCGTCGCCAACAACGGCACGCTCATGAAGCCGTACATGGTCGACAAGCTGCAGGCCCCGAACCTGGACGTCATCTCGCAGACCGATCCGCAGAAGTTGAGCCAGCCGCTCTCCCAGTCGAACGCCCAGATCCTGCAGTCGATGATGGAGACGGTCGTCAAGGAGGGCACGGGTACCAAGGCTCAGATCTCCGGCGTCACCGTGGGTGGCAAGACCGGTACCGCCCAGCACGGTGTCGCGAACAGCGAGAAGCCGTACGCGTGGTTCATCTCATACGCCAAGCTCCCCGACGGCAGCTCGCCGGTCGCCGTGGCCGTCGTGGTCGAGGACGGCAGCGCCAACCGTGAGGACATCACGGGCGGTGGTCTCGCCGCCCCCATCGCGAAGAGCGTGATGGAGGCGGTCATCAACAGCAAGAAGTGACCCCTGTCACGTCCCCTTCACATCGGTGCACGTTGCGATACCGGTCCTGTATCGGGTGACGGGCTTGGCCAGGTCACAGGAGCCGAGCCGGGTACGGTATGCCCGGACGGCACACCGCCGGACCACACAAGCGTGCGGTCGGGACCGACGGAGAGGGCTGGTAGGTAGCTATGGAAGAGCCGCGTCGCCTCGGCGGCCGGTACGAGCTGGGCCAGGTGCTCGGCCGTGGTGGCATGGCGGAGGTACATCTCGCCCATGACACCCGGCTCGGCCGCACCGTGGCGGTGAAGACGCTGCGAGCCGACCTCGCACGCGATCCGTCGTTCCAGGCCCGGTTCCGCCGGGAGGCCCAGTCGGCCGCCTCGCTCAACCATCCCGCGATCGTCGCCGTGTACGACACGGGTGAGGACTACATCGAGGGCATCTCCATCCCGTACATCGTGATGGAGTACGTCGACGGGTCCACGCTGCGCGAGCTGCTGCACTCGGGCCGCAGACTGCTCCCCGAGCGGTCCATGGAGATGACCATCGGCATCCTCCAGGCCCTGGAGTACTCCCACCGCGCCGGAATCGTCCACCGCGACATCAAGCCGGCCAACGTCATGCTGACGCGTAACGGCCAGGTCAAGGTCATGGACTTCGGCATCGCCCGCGCCATGGGTGACTCCGGCATGACGATGACGCAGACCGCCGCGGTCATCGGCACCGCCCAGTACCTCTCCCCGGAGCAGGCGAAGGGCGAGCAGGTCGACGCGCGCTCGGACCTCTACTCGACCGGCTGCCTCCTCTACGAGCTGCTGACCGTGCGTCCGCCCTTCGTGGGCGACTCCCCGGTCGCGGTCGCGTACCAGCACGTACGCGAGGAGCCGCAGCCGCCATCGGTCTTCGACCCCGAGATCACGCCCGAGATGGACGCGATCGTCCTGAAGGCACTGGTCAAGGACCCGGACTACCGCTATCAGTCCGCCGACGAGATGCGCCAGGACATCGAGGCCTGCCTCGACGGCCAGCCCGTCGCCGCCACGGCCGCCATGGGCTCCGTGGGCTACGGCGGCTACCCGGACGACCAGGCCACCACGGCGCTGCGCTCCTCGGACGCCCAGGCCACGTCCATGCTGCCCCCGATGAACCCGGACGACGGCGGCTACGGCTACAACAACTACGACGACCGCCCGGCCCGCCGCCGCCAGCAGAAGAAATCGAACACCTCGACGATTTTGCTGGTCGTGGCGGGTGTGCTGGTCCTGGTCGGCGCGATCCTGATCGGCAAGTGGATGTTCGGGGGCGGCGGGGTGAGCAACAACTCCGTCTCCGTTCCCAACCTCGTCAGCCAGACGGTGAAGGAGGCCACCCAGCTGGCCACCAACGCCGAGCTGAAGGTTTCGATCACCAAGAAACCCTGCGAGACCGAGAAGACGGGCAACGTCTGCTCCCAGGACCCCAAGGCGGGCGTGAAGGCCACCAAGGGCGACACCATCAACCTGGTGGTGTCCACGGGGGCGCCGAAGGTCGTCGTGCCCGGTGTCACGGGCCAGAGCCTCGACGACGCCAAGGCGAAGCTCACGGGCAGCGACTACAACTTCACGGTCAAGACGCAGACCCAGGTGTCCACGGAGAGCCCGAACACCGTGCTGGACCAGAACCCGAGGCTCGGCGCGGAGGTGCAGAAGGGATCGACGATCACCCTCACCATCGCCAAGCCAGCCGAGAAAGCCACGGTCCCGGACGTCGCCGGCAAGTCGTGTGACGATGCCAAGGCCGCGATGACGGCCAACAACCTGGTCGGCAACTGCACCGAGATCGACGTGACCGACCCGAACCAGGCCGACAAGGTCGTCTCGACCGTTCCGGCGATCGGCAGCTCGGTCGACAAGAACTCCAGCGTGAACATCCAGGTCGGCAAGGCGCAGAACCAGACCTTCCAGATGCCGCAGGTGACCCAGATGACCCTTGGCCAGGCCAAGCAGGTCCTGGCGCAGAACAATCTCCAGCTCGGCAACGTCGCAGGCTCGACGGACGACAACGCCATCGTGCTCACCAGCGATCCGCAGCAGGGCGCGCAGGTGACGGCGGGCCAGAAGGTCAACCTCATCGCGGCCGATTCCGGGCAGAACGGCGGCAACAACAACGGCGGCGGCAACGGCTTCGTCGGCGGTCTCACCGGAGGCTGACGCAGCGCTTGAAACAGCGGTCGAACGAACTGTGCCCAGCCCGGGAAAACTCCCGGGCTGGGCACAGTTCTTCGTTGTCCGGACCGTACCGTCGCGCCGAGCAGCGTGCTGGATCGCACGGAAGTGCTCGACCGAGTCAAGGCGCTGTCACTGCTGCCGGACGGCATGCACGTGACGACGGCGATGATCGCGACGTACTTCGACGTGACGACCGAGGCGGTCCGGCAACTCAAAGCGCGGCATCCTGAGGAACTGGTGAGCAACGGCATGGTGACACCCCAGGGCGCTGAGCTCGCGAAATTTAAGCGTGACGTCTTGTCACGCTTTCCAGGAAGTTATCCACAGCCTCGCTCGACGACCGTATCGACGAGCGCATCACCCACATCCTCGGCAGGACCGTCGTCCCCATGTTCAACGAATGCTGTGCTGGCACCACCGAAGGATCAGCGGGAAGTAGCCCTGTCCGTCGCCACCTCCCACTTCAGCCGCGAAGCACAAGCAATCGCCGATCTGAGCGGGATCATCACCGCCAACCGCGACGAGCTGGAGGCGTGGACCGCCGGAGTGCGCCTCAAGGCACTGCGATGGGTGACGCGAAACAGCAAGGCCCGAAGCCGCAGGAGCAAGTTGCGGCTTCGGGCCTTCGCCATGCTGGGTGACCGAGTTGCTGCCAGTCACTCAGTCACCTCAGCCCAGCTCCGCCGGTGGCGTGCGCGCGCTGTCCACCTTCTGCACGCGCTCCAGCTCGCCCCACACGATGTAGCGGTACTCCGACGTGTAGACCGGCGTGCAGGTCGTCAGGGTGATGTAGTGGCCCGGCTTCGTCTTGCCCGACTGCTTCGGGACCGACTGGAGGACCTTGACGTTGTACTTCGAGGTCTCCGGGAGGATCGAGAAGACCTTGTAGACGTACCAGTCGTCCTTGGTCTCGAAGACGATCGGGTCGCCCTTGTTGATCTTGTCGATGTTGTGGAACTTGGCGCCGTGGCCGTCACGGTGGGCGGCGAGCGTGAAGTTGCCCGTCTTGTCGGTCATCGGCAGGGTCGCCTTGACGGGGTCCACGTAGTAGCCGGCGACGCCGTCGTTGAGGACCTCCGTGGAGGTGCCCTTCTCGACCAGCACCTCGCCGTTCTTCATCGACGGGACGTGCAGGAAGCCGATGCCGTCCTTGGTGTCCAGCGCACCCGGGCCGCCCTTGTCCTGGGCCCAGTTGTCGCGGACCTTGTCGCCCTGCTTGTCGGCCTTGCGGTCCGCGACGACGTTCGTCCACCACAGCGAGTAGACGACGAACAGGCCGAGCACCAGGCCCGCGGTGATGAGGAGTTCACCCAGGATGCTGAACGCCATCGCGATCCGGCTCGCTCCACGACGCTTCGGAGCGGCCGCTTCGGCGTCGGCCTCGGCCTCGGCGCGCTCGTCGTGGTCGGTCCTCGCTGCCACTGTGCATCTGCCCCGTCTGGTCTGTCTCAGGTTGTCTCACGTGCTGGTGCCCGACGGGGCTCCTACCCGAGGAGCGCGTCCGGCTTGCCCTTGCTGCGCGGGCGTTCCTCGACCATCTTGCCCCACACGATCATGCGGTAGGTGCTGGTGAATTCCGGCGTGCAGGTGGTCAGTGTGATGTAGCGGCCCGGCGCCGTGAAACCGGACCCCTGGGGGATCGGGTCCAGCACCTTCGTGTTCGACGGGGATGTCACCGGCAGGATCGACGTCATCTTGTAGACGAAGTAGTCGTCCTGGGTCTCGACCACGATGGAATCGCCGGGCTTGAGCCGGTTGATGTACCGGAACGGTTCTCCGTGCGTGTTGCGGTGCCCCGCGAGCCCGAAGTTGCCCGTCTTGGCGTCCGGCATCGCCGTCTTCAGGGCTCCCTCGCCGTAGTGACCCACCATCCCGCGGTCGAGCACCTTCGTCTTGCTGGTGCCCTCGGCGATCGGAGCGACCACGTCCAGCTTCGGGATGTGCAGGATGGCGAAACCCTGCCCCGGCTCGAACGTCCCCGGACTCCGCTTGCCGCTCGCCCAGTCCTCCTGGAGGTGGTGCGCGGCACTGCCCGCCTGCTGGTGCGCCCGCACGTTCGACCACCACAACTGGTAGGTCACGAACAGCAGCATCAGGACGCCGGTGGTGATGAACACCTCGCCGATCAGCCGGCTGACGAGGACGGCCGCACCGGGCTTCTGCGCACGCGCCGCCCGTCGGGCCTCCATACGGCTCAGCGGCGCCTCAGCGGCCTTCTCCGCCGACTCCACCGATCCCTGGGCATCCTGGGACTCCTGGGGCTCCTGAGTCCCTCCGTGGCGCCCGTGGCGCCGCGCCGCCTTGCGCCGCGCCGCACGGCCCCCGGACGCGGGTATCCCCTCGTTCGTGGCCCTGCCCGCCAACTGCTCGGCCCTGCGCCGCGCCTCGGAGACCTCCGAGGCCCGCAGCGCCACGGTCGCGTCGTCCAGTTTGGGAGCCGCGCCGACCGGTTCGGCGTACATGGGCATGGGTCTGGTGAGCGGTTCGCCGTAGCCAGGAGCAGGATCCTGCGCACCCCTCGGCGAACCCTGCCAGTCCCGCGCGTACGCCTCGGGGCCGTCCACGGCGTACTGGTGCTGTCCCTGCCCGGACCACTCCTGCCCGAGCCCGCCCTCCGACACGGCGGCGCGCGGTACGTCGGCCGGCGGCGGGGCGGCGTGCCGCCCGCCGGGCCGCGCGGCGGCCCCTGAGCCCGGCAGCGGATCGGTGAGCGGATCCGCGAGCTGCTCGACCGCGGCCTCGAACGCGCCGGGTCCCCCGTACGGCTGCTGCCCGTACGAGGGCCCGTTGTCTCCGATGTCGCCGTAGGCGGCGCCGGACTCGCGCTCGGGGCGCAGGGCGGTCACGCCGTGGCCCTGCCCACCACCGGGGCGAGCCCCACCGACCTCGCCACGGCACCCTGGTCGCCGCACTCCACCAGCCAGTTGGCGAGCATCCGGTGACCGTGCTCGGTCAGCACCGACTCGGGATGGAACTGCACACCCTCGACCGGGAGTTCACGGTGGCGCAGCCCCATGATGATCCCGTCGTGGGTACGGGCGGTGACCTCCAGCTCGGCCGGCACGGTCTCCGGCTCGGCGGCCAGCGAGTGGTAGCGGGTAGCGGTGAAGGGGGACGGCAGTCCGGCGAAGACGCCTCTGCCCTCGTGCTCCACCAACGACGTCTTGCCGTGCAGCAGCTCGGGCGCCCGGTCCACGACACCGCCGTACGCCACCTGCATCGACTGCATGCCGAGGCAGACGCCGAAGACGGGGACACCCGTGGCCGCGCAGTGCCGGACCATGTCGACGCAGACGCCGGCCTGCTCAGGGGCGCCGGGGCCGGGTGACAGCAGTACGCCGTCGAATCCGTCCTGGGCGTGCGCGGTCGAGACCTCGTCGTTGCGCAGCACCTCGCACTCGGCGCCGAGCTGGTACAGGTACTGGACCAGGTTGAAGACGAAGCTGTCGTAGTTGTCGACGACGAGAATCCGCGCGCTCACTGGTTGTTCACCGTCACATCGTTGAAGGGGAGCAGCGGTTCGGCCCACGGAAAGACGTACTGGAAGAGTACGTAGACCACCGCGAGAACGAGCACGAGTGAGATCAGCGCCTTCACCCATGCGTTTCCCGGCAGATGCCGCCAGATGAAGCCGTACATGCTGTCCCTTCCGTCGCATCACGGCACCAGAGCCACGCCCTACACCATCGGACCCACGCCGTACGGGACCAGACTAACGGCGTAGCGCCTGAGGTTTCCCGGCCTCCACGGGCTGCGTGGAATCCAGGTGTGCCCAGACGATCAGCCGATGGCTGTGTCCCCACTCCGGATCGCACGTGGTCAGCGTGAGATAGCGGCCCGGAGCCGTGTACCCGGACTTACGTGGCACAGGGTCGATCACCTCAACGTCCGTAGGCACTGTTTTGTAAGGGCCTTTGTCGATCCGATACGTGAACCAGGTCGTCCCGTCGGTCAGCACCACCGCGTCCCCCCTGCGCAGCTGGGGAAAGTCCTTGAACGGGTCGCCGTACGTGCGCCGGTGCCCCGCGACGGCGAAGTTCCCCACCTGCCCGAGCTGGGCCGTCCCCCGGTAGTGCCCGAGCCCCTTCTGCAGGACGCTCGTGCCGGTGCCTTCGAGCACGGGCTTGTTCCACGTGAAACCAAGACGCGGGATGTACATCACCGCGAAGGGCTTGCCGTAGGCGTAGGGGCCCGGAGCCTTCGGGCTCTCGGTCGCTTGCGCCGTCGGCGTCTTCGGGTTCCCGGTGGTCGGGGGCGCCTTCGACTGCTGCGCGACCGATCCCTTCGACCACTGCTTCTGGAGCTGGTCGATCTGGTGGTTCATCTCGCTGTCGGCCTTCACGCCCGTCCAGAACAGGACGTAGACCACGAAGAGCACGATGAGCGTGCCGACGGTCATGCACAGTTCGCTCACTGTCCGGACGAGCACTCGCAGCGACACGGGACCCCCAGCGGCAGCTGCTTCAGCCACTACTCCACAGGTTTTGCGTAGTGGAGATCCACTGTGCCCGAGTAGCCGGGAAGAGTCACCGTTCCGTTCTCCTCGACTTTCCAGCCGAGCCCGTAGACGTTGACGTACACCATGTAGTTCTGGATCGCCGCAGAGTCGGCGAGGGCCTTCTGGAGCTTCTGGGGGTCACCGATCGCGGTGATCTTGTACGGGGGCGAGTAGACCCGGCCCTGGAGGATCAGGGTGTTGCCGACACAGCGCACGGCGCTCGTGGAGATCAACCGCTGGTCCATCACCTTGATGCCCTGGGCGCCACCCAGCCACAGGGCGTTCACCACGGCCTGCAGGTCCTGCTGGTGGATGACCAGGTAATCGGGCTGCGGCTCGGGGTAGCCGGGCAGCTTGGCCGTGGCGTTCGGCGGGGCGTCGTTGAGGGTGACCGTGACGGCCTTGCCCTTGAGCTTCTGGGTGCCGGTGTTCTTCTCCAGCGCGGCGAGCTTGGCGGTGTCGGCCTTGCTGCCGCCGTTCTCCCGCCCGGCGAGCGTGTCGACCTCGTCGCGCAGGACGCCGTTGGACTCGTCCAGCGACGCGTTCTTGTGGCTGCGCTCCTGAATGAGGTCGGAGAGCTTCAGCATGGACGCGTCCGTGCGGATATTGGTGCCCTTGGCCGTGTTGAAGCTGGTGAAGAAGATCAGCCCGGCGAGCGCGAAGACGGCGACGGTGAGTACACGTACGGGCCGGAAACGACGCGTAACGGCAGGACTGGAACCCGTCCCGGGGGAGTCGGCAGAATTGCTCAACGTACCCTTATCTCCTTCGGCGCCGCGGAAGCACTACGCTAACGGACGCCCGGGGGAGCACTCAGTGTCCCCTTGTACGCTGCCCCGGAGCCCGCCCCCAGTTCCCTGCGCGGCCACGCAGCGCATCGACAGGAGAGACCCTCGTGCCGAAGTCACGTATCCGCAAGAAGGCCGACTACACGCCGCCCCCGGCGAAGCAGGCGACCAACATCAAGCTGACCAGCCGCGGCTGGGTCGCACCGGTCATGCTGGCCATGTTCCTCATCGGCCTCGCCTGGATCGTCATCTTCTACGTGACGGACGGGTCGCTGCCCATCGACGCCCTCGGCAACTGGAACATCGTGGTCGGCTTCGGCTTCATCGCGGCGGGATTCGGCGTCTCCACGCAGTGGAAGTAGCTCTGCCCAGGGTTATCCACTGAGTTATCCACAAGAGTTTTCCACAGGTGGAAAAAGAACGACGATCTGTGGATAACTCATCCGGGGTTGACGCCGGTGTGACTGACCTACCGGGATCCGCAAACCTGTTCGCCCCCTGTCCGACCTGCGAAAACTCGGGTCAGTGACAGGGGGCACAGCTGTTCCCACACAGCGTGCACAAGATCCGCCACGATCTGTGGACAACACCGCTCCCCAGGGCTTCTCAGGTGAGCCGAGCGGTACCTCAGGTGAGCTGAGCCGTCCTGACCAGCGTCGCGACGACCACCAGGGCCAGGACCACGCCGCTCACCCCGTACTGGATCAGGGTCCGCCGGTCACGCGGGGCGTGGACCATGGCGTAGCCGACCACGACACCGGCGACGAGTCCGCCGATGTGGGCCTGCCAGGCGATGTTGCTCCACCCGAAGGTGAAGATCAGGTTGATCACCAGCAGGGCGATCACGGGGCGCATGTCGTAGTTGAGCCGGCGCATCAGGACGGCCGTCGCGCCGAAGAGGCCGAAGATCGCGCCGGAGGCGCCCAGCGAAGGCTGGTTCGGCGCGGCGACGAGGTAGGTGAGCGCGCTGCCCGCGAGACCCGAGACGAAGTAGAGGGTGAGATAGCGGGCCCGGCCGAGGGCCGCTTCCAGGGGGCCGCCGATCCACCACAGGCTGAGCATGTTGAACAGGATGTGGACATAGCTGCCGTGCAGGAACATCGCCGTCAGCATTCGGTACCACTGGCCCTCGGCGACGCCCTCGACCGAGCCGAGCAGCGGGACGTACGCGCGGCCGATGAGGTCGAAGCTGTCGGTGAAGCGGTCGCCCACCGACAGCTGGACCAGGAAGACGGCGAGGTTGAGCCCGATCAGGACCTTGGTGAGGAGCCGGGAGTCCGCGGTGACAGTGCCGCCCGCGAGGGTGCGGGGCTGCGAGGCCGAGGGCGCGTGGCCCGTACCGGAGCCGGCGCGGACGCACTCGGGGCACTGGAAGCCCACGGAGGCACTGATCATGCACTCGGGGCAGATGGGGCGCTCGCAGCGGGTGCAGCGCACACCGGTTTCACGATCCGGATGCCGGTAGCAGGTGGGCAGGGCCTGGGCGTCCTGATGTCCCTGGTCCTGCGGGCCCTGCGGGTTGCCTGGCGCCTGGTCCATGGGGTCCCCTCAATCCGGTCGTACGCACTGCACCGCCCCGCCCATCCTTACGGATGAGCGGGGCGTTTGGTTCCCTGCGGGAGTCTTCGGGACCTTCGGGTCCTCGGGTCTCAGCCCTCGCGGGTCTCAGCCCTGGCGGGTCTCAACTCTTGCGGGACTCAGCTCTTGCGGGTCTCGACGACGACCGACTCGATGACGACGTCGTTGACCGGGCGGTCGGTGCGCGGGTTCGTCTGGGTGCTCGCGATGGCGTCCACGACCTTCTGGCTGGCCGCGTTGGTGACCTCGCCGAAGATGGTGTGCTTGCGGGTCAGCCAGGCCGTCGGGGAGACGGTGATGAAGAACTGCGAGCCGTTGGTACCAGGGCCGGCGTTGGCCATGGCCAGCAGGTACGGCTTGTCGAAGGCGAGCTCCGGGTGGAATTCGTCCTCGAACTGGTAACCGGGGCCGCCGGTGCCGTTGCCCAGCGGGTCACCGCCCTGGATCATGAATCCGCTGATCACCCGGTGGAAGACCGTGCCGTCGTAGAGCTTGTCGGTGGACTTCTCACCCGTCTCCGGGTTGATCCACTCACGCTCGCCCGTGGCAAGCTCGACAAAGTTCCGGACCGTCTTGGGCGCGTGGTTCGGCAGGAGCCGGACTTCGATGTCGCCTTGGTTGGTCTTCAGGGTGGCGTAAAGCTGCTCGGCCACGATCTGCCTTCCGTTGCCTTCTTTTGACCCCCCGATCCTCGCACGGACAGGGCCACGAGTCGCCCGGCCACCACCTCCGAGCGAATATCCGCGGGCGCGCTTGCAGAAATCCCCTCGAGTCCTTGCGTGCACAGGGCGCGACGCGGCGATCCGTGGCATTGTCGGCGACAAGCTCCTGTTGCCCCGTATGCCCTATCTCGCATGCCTCGCGGCCCCTCGGGGGGCATGATCTCGAACAGGGTGGAAAGGTGAACTGTGCCTTTTTGGGGTACCCGAACGCTCACGTACGCCACCGAGGAGGAGGAAGACCCGTGACCCGCATTGACAGCGTGCGCGCCGCGACCGGCTCGGCGAAGGACAGCGTGCTGCACGCCGCGGAAGTGGTGGCGCCTTACGCCGACACGGCCAAGGACCGGGCCTCGTACTACGCGAACGAGGCACTCGTACGGCTCGCGCCCAAGGTGTCGCTGGCCGCCGAGCAGGCCCGCGTCCAGTACGGCGCCCATCTCGCGCCGCGCCTGGAGCAGGCCCGTACGCATGTGCCGCCGAAGGTCGACCAGGCCGCCGTCCGTACCCGCCAGGCGGCCGTGCAGGCCGCCGAGTACACCTTGCCGAGGATCGAGCAGGCGGTGGCCGCGGCTCAGCCTGTGCGTGAGGAGGCCGCGGCACGCGGTGTGGCGGCGATCGCCGCGCTGCGCGGACAGGTCTCGCCCCAGGAGATCCAGAAACTGGTCCGCAAGCACGAGCGGCGCGCGAAGGCCGGCCGCGCCGCCAAGGGTCTGCTCGTGCTGGGGATTCTCGCGGCTGGTGCCTTCGCGGCCTGGAAGTGGTGGGACAAGCAGGCCAACCCCGACTGGCTGGTCGAGCCGCCCGCCGCGACGGAGGTGCCCGAGACGGGCCGTCTTTCCTCGGTCGACGGCACTGGCCTGTCCGATCTGGACCCCGAGGTCCAGGCCAAGCAGGCCGAGGAGGAGGCGGACGGCGACGACCGCCGCTGACCCCGAACCAGGGAAACAGCCCTGAGCAAGGGCAACAACATCGCCGTGGGGCAGGAGACCCTCAAGTCTCCTGCCCCACGGCGATGTTTCACGTGGAACCGGCGGAACCGAACGACGGGCCGTGCGCGCGGCACGGAATCAAGCCGATTTACGCCTTCCGCCACGATGACGTTTGCAACGACCGATGCTCACAACATCCGCACAGACCCTCTTCACCGTGTGCATTGCAATGATTACGCATATCTGCTTACAGCAGCTCACACGAGGCTCCGGCGTCGGCTCGGACCGCCCCCGCGCCACGCCTGCCACTGGTGGGGCGACATCGACACCCACCCGCAAGCCGACCATTTGCGCAAACAACTGCAACGACTGCGAAGCATGATACGTGACCCAGGTCACCGAAAAACAAGAACCGGCCAGCCGCCGCGAAGGGCGTCTGACCGGTCCGTGATGTGGAGCCTAGGGGAGTCGAACCCCTGACATCTGCCATGCAAAGACAGCGCTCTACCAACTGAGCTAAGGCCCCGGAAGACAGGCGTCCGGCCGGTGGAATCGGGTACCGGAGGGCGCCGGGGACCAGAGTACCGGGTCACCCCCGGGATCTCGCAAAAAGATTGGGGGTCCCCGTGGGCGACCACTCTCCGTAAGATGCTCGACGTGGTTCGCTACAGCGAACCGCGGTATTTGGGGAAGCGATGGGGAGACGCAATGGACGCCGCACAGCAGGAAGCAACCGCAAGAGCTCAAGAGCTGCAGCGGAACTGGTACGGAGAGCCGTTGGGGGCGCTCTTCCGTAGGCTCATCGAGGATCTGGGCCTCAACCAGGCGCGTCTTGCCGGGGTGCTGGGACTTTCCGCGCCCATGCTGTCGCAGCTGATGAGCGGTCAGCGTGCCAAGATCGGCAATCCCGCGGTGGTCCAGCGCGTGCAGCTGTTGCAGGACCTGGCGGGGCAGGTCGCGGACGGCAGCGTCAGCGCCGCCGAGGCGACCGAGCGCATGGACGAGATCAAGAAGTCGCAAGGGGGCTCGGTGCTCAGCAACACCACGCAGTCGACGAGCAGTTCAGGTGCGCCCACGGTCAAGCGGGTGGTCCGCGAGATCCAGTCGCTGCTGCGCTCCGTGGCAGCCGCGGGAGACATCATCGACGCGGCCGACACCCTCGCCCCGACCCACCCGGAACTGGCAGAGTTCCTCCGGGTGTACGGCGCCGGCCGCACCTCCGACGCGGTCGCGCACTACCAGTCGCACCAGAGCTGAGCCGGCGCCGGGGGCTCAGGACGCCGTCCGGCTCCGCACCTCGGGCCGCCGGGCGTCTCAACGGGGGGCCTCCGCCGGACCGACCGCCGAAGGGGAGCGACGCACGACCATGGGTGAGGTCTTCGCCGGACGCTACGAACTGGTCGACCCGATCGGCCACGGGGGAGTCGGTGCGGTCTGGCGCGCCTGGGACCAGCGGCGGCGCCGTTATGTGGCCGCCAAGGTGCTCCAGCAGAGCGACGCGCACGCGCTGCTGCGCTTCGTGCGGGAGCAGGCGCTGCGGATCGATCACCCCCATGTCCTCGCGCCCGCCAGCTGGGCCGCCGACGACGACAAGGTGCTGTTCACCATGGACCTGGTGGCCGGGGGCTCCCTGGTCCACCTGGTCAACGACTACGGCCCGCTGCCGCCCGCGTTCGTCTGCACCCTGCTCGACCAGCTCCTCTCGGGAGTCGCCGCGGTGCACGCGGAGGGGGTCGTGCACCGTGACATCAAGCCCGCCAACATCCTCCTCGAAGCGACCGGTACGGCCCGGCCACGGCTGCGGCTGTCCGACTTCGGCATCGCGATGCGGCTGGGCGAACCGCGGCTGACCGAGACCAACTACGTGGTCGGAACGCCCGGATACTTCGCTCCCGAGCAGATGATGGGCGCCGAGCCGGACTTCCCCGCCGATCTGTTCGCCGTCGGGCTGGTCGCCCTCTACCTGCTCGAAGGGGCCAGACCCGATGCCAAGGCCCTGATCGAGTACTTCGCGGAGAACGGCACACCGGCCGCGCCCCAGAGCATCCCCGAGCCGCTGTGGCAGGTCGTGGCCACGCTGCTGCAGCCGGACCCCCGGGCACGGTTCCGCACCGCGACCGGGGCACGCAAGGCGCTGGCCTCGGCCACCGAGCTGCTGCCCGAGCCCGGCCCCGACGACGAGTTGGTCGAGGTGTTCGACCAACTCGGTCCGCTTCCCCCGGGGTTCGGGCCGGAAGGGCCACTCAGGGCGACCATGCCACGCGCCGCGGAGAACCCGGCCTCGTGGCCCGGTTCTGCCCTCGACACCGACTCCGGCACCGGCACCGGATCCGCGTCCGCGACCGGCTCCAGCACCACTTCTGGCACCGCCTCCGGCACCGGTTCCGGCCCGCACGACTCGGGGCCGTGGCGTCACGATTCCGGGGCGCTGTCCCGGGAGCCCGTCTCCAGGGCCGCGTGGGCGGATCGTTCCTCCGGGGGCGTATGGCCTGCGTCCGACTCGGGTGGCGTACGACCGGAGCCCGCCCCCGGTGCCGTACGACACGAGCCCGCCGCCGGCGCCGTACCACCGCACCTCGCGCCCGAAGCCACACCCCCGCAGCCGTCCACGATGTCGGACACCGGCAGCTTCCATCTGCCGCCACCGCGGCCACGGCCCCAGTCCTTGTGGCAGCACGATCAGCCCCCCACTCCCCCCACCTCGGTCGTGCTGCCGGTGCCGACCCCCACTCCTGTCCTGCCGTTCGACCACACGCCCGTGCAGCCGCCGTTCCCCGTGCGGCCCACGGATCCGAGCGCCGCGACGCGTCAGCACGCGCAGCCCCGCCCCGGACCGCCCGCGAAGGTGGCCGTCCCGGTGCTGCTCCTCGCACTGGCCTGTTTCGCGGTGGGCTTCTGGGCGCTGACCCAGATCTGACCGCCGGTGCCCGTAAGCCCCGTCCCTCCTTGGTTGGCCTACCAGCCGCGCGGCGTCGCCCGCCGTCGTGCGGCCACCGTCCACACCCCGAGCGCCAGCACCAGGACGGTCCCGGTGCCGATACCGCCCACGGCGACCAGCTTCATCGTGGTGCCGTCGTCGCTCCCGCCGCTTCCGGCAGGCACCATCCCACCGGTGGACGGCACGGAGTCACCGGTCGCGGAGTCGAACACGCCACGCGGTACGGCCAGCCCCGCGTACGCCGGGCCGCTCCGCGCGGCGCCGTCCACCCGTACGCGCAGGGTCAGTCCGAACGGCCCGTCGCCGAACTTGTCGGCGACCTGCGCCGCGAGATGGACGACGAGGTAGTACGAACCGGCGAACCGCATGCCGCTGGTCCGGTCGTTGAAGGCGTAGCGGTTGTCGTACTCGACGGGCGGCAGCGGATCCAGAGCGGCGGACCGCTGGCTGCCGTCGTATCCCGCGCCCGCGTCGGTGACGAGTCCGCGCACGGGGTTGTAGAGGGACATGACGAGAGCCGTGCCCATGAATCCCTCGCCGCCGCTCGAACTGCCGAGTTCGGCGGTGGCGGACAACTGCTGTCCCCAGTCGACCGGCACCTTGTAGAAGAGCGTCTGCCCGGGGCTGATCCCGTCCTTCCAGACTCCCTGTTCGAGGGCGCCGGCCGTGGTGAACCCCGCGCCGCCCCGGCGTGGCCGCGCGTCGCCCTGGAGGGCCTCGGGCGAGGCGGAGTTCCAGGTCTCAGGGGCACTGGTCGACCCCGCCTTCTTCAAGCGGGGTTCGGACACATAGTTCAGTTCGAGGTCCCAGGCGTCGGGGGAGGAGGGCGGGGAGGCCGAGGAGGCGGGTGCCGCGGTGCGTTCGACGACCACGTAGTACGTTCCGGCCGCCTGGCAGGCGTACTTGCCGGGGCCGATCTCGCGCGACGCCCAGGCGGCGATGGGGTGGGGGCTCTGGGAGGGGCCGAAGTGGGCGGTCGTGGAGGAGGAGCAACTGCCGCTGTTGCCGTCCTGTATGGAGACCTTGACGCCGTCGGAGTAGGCGACCGTGGCACCGGGCCTGGGGACGGCGGTGGCGGCGATGTACGCGTTGGAGGTGGCGTCGAGGTCCAGGCGGTAGTAGAGCTTGCCGTCCTTGCCGAGGGAACTGCGGTACGTCCGGCCGGGCTCAAGCCGTACGGCGTCCGTGGTGCCCGTGGCGCCCTGGACCTTGGTGGCGTCCTGGGCGAAGGCGTACGGCTTCGGTGTACCGGTCTCGGCTGCCGCGGCGGGCCGCCCGGGCAGGGCCGCCGTCGCGCACAGGACCGTTGCCACGATCGCGAGCGGCCGACCGCCGTGCCGCCATGCCGTGCGCCGCCCCATCACGCGCCACCCCTCGTCGTCGCCCCGGACCGTGGCCCATCCTGCCCCGCCGGTCACGGAGCCACCCCCGCTATCCGCACAAGCGGCCGAAACCGCCTGCCCAGAGAACCGATGTCTTCACTTACGCAATCAATTCATTTGCTGAAGTGAATCCAAGGGGGGTCGAGGCAATACAAAACCCCGACCGCGAGGGCGGCCGGGGTCTGATCTGAGACTGATGTCGATTCTCACGAACCCGTGGGCACGGAGTCAGTCGCCTCCGTCCACAGATCCTGCTCGGCGCGATCCGCCTGGATCTGGCGGTACACGAGGAGCCCGCCGATGGCGGCCAGTGCGACCAGGAGAAGCTTCTTCACCGCGCGACCTCGTCTTTCGTTGACGTAGGGGACCTCTGGCGCCCGACTATACACACCGACCGATATCGATCGGTGACCTGCATCGACCCCCAACTGCCGCCCGCCGGAGAGCAGTAGGAGCGGATCCGGCCGCTCCGGCCACGGTCGTATCGCAGGGTGATCACACCTCGCACACAGTGACTTTCGGCACCCTCTCGCACCTTCCAGGCACTTTTGCGACCTCTTGCGTCCATCCGAGTGGTGTTGATCTGAACATCGACGCGCCACGGGCGTCGGTCCACCACTTCACGGCCCACATACACATCATGAGGAAAGTACGCAAATCGCCTGACCCGAAAGTGAGGGGCCATGACCCAGAACAAGGTCATGAAGCTGTGGACCGCCATCGTCACCGCCTTCGTCGCGCTGTTCACGGCGCTCGGCTTCATCACGACCACCGCGGCCGCGGCTGTACCGCAGGCCGAAGTGACGCGCAACAGCACGGTCGCCACGACAGTGCCGACGATCTCTCCCTGGGTCGGTCCATACGGCCGGGCCCTGCCCCCCACGATGAAGCAACGCATCCGCGCCGAGGCCCACGGATCCTCACCGAGCTGCCGGCACCGCCCGCCGACCGAGGCCACCGAGGCCGACCTGGCCGACCTCGCGTCGCTCTACGCCCCTGAGGCCCACACCGAGCCCGAGACCCGCCTCCAGCGCTGACCGGCGCGGCTCCGCCCCATCCCCCAGCCCCTCTCCCCTGACGTAGCGGCGAACTTGCGTACACCGCCACCCACAGATCCGAAGGCCCGGCACCTCGAAAGAGCTGCCGGGCCTTCGCCATGTCCGGCACCTGGCCAAGTCCGGCATCTGGCCATGTCCGGCACCTCGTCGTCCCGGCACGCACCGAGGAGTTCGCGGCGTTGACGCCTGGACGAAGTGGAGAGACCTGTGACAACTCCCGTGATTCCCAGCCAAGAGCGCGGAGTAGTGACACTGAGGCGGCACCGGCGACTGATGTCGGCCGTAAATGCCAAAGACCCCCGGGTGTGATCACCCGGGGGTCTTTTGGTTGGTGGGGCTAACAGGATTTGAACCTGTGGCCTCATCCTTATCAGGGATGCGCTCTAACCAACTGAGCTATAGCCCCGCCGCGCTTTGCGGTGTGTGTCCCGCGCGCTGACCTCTGAAGATTAGCGCACGACGCGGCCAGTCCCAAAATCGGTATCCCAGGCCTCCTGGCCGGGCCCGACGAGCTGCTGTTACTCGTCCTCGGCGAGGGTGAGCTCGATACCGCCGACGAAGCCCGCGGAGAGGTTGTAGATGAACGAGCCGAGCGTCGCGAGCGCCGTGGCGAGCACGACGTCGATGACCGCGATGATCGACGTGAACATCAGGACGTGCGGCAGGGAGAGGAACGACTGCAGATCGAAGCCGTTCGACTCGTTCGAACCCGTCGCCTCGGAAATCGTGCCGCCGACCGTCGAAAAGACGCCCATCGCGTCCAGGACCATCCACAGCACCGCCGCCGCCACGATCGTGCAGATGCCGAGCGCGATGGAAAGCAGGAAGCTGACCTTCATCACCGACCAGGGGTCGGTCTTGGCCACCCGCAGCCGCGCCTTGCGGGTGCGGGGCGCGGTGCGCGCTCCGGTCCGCGGCCGGCGTACGGCGCCGGACGGCGTCTGAGCCGGGTACGCCTGCGGCGGGTGGTACGGCTGCGCGGGCTGCTGCGGCTGCCGTTCCCCCGGCAACGCGGAGCCGGCCTCGGGAGCGGCCCCGGCAGGGGCCGCCGAAGCGGCCGAAGGCGCCCCCGGTGGGGGCGTCGAAGCGGGCGCCGCCCCGGGCGCCGGCTTGGTCTTCGCCGAACCGGCCGCCGCCGGGCCCGCTCCGGCCGCGTACTGCTGGGCCTGCGGGCCTCGGGTGTCCGTCACAGTTCCCCCCTGGGATCCATGAGAGTCATGGGAGTCAGCCGCCTCCGCGGCGGAGCCACGGCCGCCGTCCGTATCCGTACCGGTCGATCCGGCGCCCGTGGCTCCGCTCACGATGACTCACTCCTCGCGCTACTCGGGCGAGGACTGCTCGCCCTCGTCCGTACCGACGGCCTCGACGTCCTCGGCGGTCTCGTCCTCGGCGATCTCGCCGTCGACTTCCTCCGCCTCGCGACCGGCCTCGGCGTTACGAGCGATGCCGACCACGGCATCGCGCTTGCCCAGGTTGATCAGTTGGACACCCATGGTGTCACGGCCCGTCTCCCTGACCTCGTTGACTCGCGTGCGAATCACACCGCCGGACAGGCTGATGGCGAGGATCTCGTCCGTCTCCTCGACCACCAGCGCGCCGACGAGGGACCCGCGGTCCTCGACGATCTTGGCGGCCTTGATACCGAGGCCACCACGACCCTGAACGCGGTACTCGTCAACGGCGGTCCGCTTCGCGTACCCGCCGTCCGTAGCAGTGAACACGAACGTACCGGGTCGAACAACATTCATCGAGAGCAGCTCGTCGCCCTCGCGGAAACTCATCCCCTTGACGCCCGAGGTCGCACGGCCCATCGGCCGCAGGGCGTCGTCCGTCGCCGTGAACCTGATCGACTGCGCCTTCTTACTGATCAGCAGCAGATCGTCCTCGGCCGAGACGAGTTCGGCTCCGATCAGTTCGTCATCGGAACCGTCCTCCGTCTCGCGGAGATTGATCGCGATGACACCGCCGGAGCGCGGGGAATCGTAATCCTTCAGAGGCGTCTTCTTCACGAGGCCGCCCTTGGTGGCCAGCACCAGATAAGGCACCGCCTCGTAGTCACGGATCGCGAGGATCTCGGCGATCGCCTCGTCCGGCTGGAAGGCCAGCAGGTTCGCGACGTGCTGTCCACGCGCGTCACGCCCGGCGTCCGGGAGCTCGTACGCCTTCGCGCGGTAGACGCGGCCCTTGTTGGTGAAGAACAGCAGCCAATGGTGCGTCGTCGACACGAAGAAGTGGTCGACGATGTCGTCCTGCTTCAGCTTCGCGCCGCGTACGCCCTTGCCGCCCCGCTTCTGCGAGCGGTAGTCCTCGGTCTTGGTCCGCTTGATGTACCCGCCACGCGTGATGGTGACGACGATGTCCTCTTCGGCGATCAGGTCCTCGATGGACATGTCACCGTCGAAGGGCACCAGCTTGGAGCGACGGTCCTCGCCGAACTTCTCGACGATCGCCGCGAGTTCCTCGCTGATGATGGAGCGCTGGCGCTCCGGCGAGGCGAGGATCGCGTTGTACTCGGTGATCTTCGCCTGGAGCTCGTCGTGCTCCTGGATGATCTTCTGACGCTCCAGGGCGGCCAGTCGGCGCAGCTGCATCTCGAGGATGGCGTTCGCCTGGATCTCGTCGATCTCCAGGAGGCCCATCAGGCCCTCACGCGCGATCTCGACGGTGTCACTGCGCCGGATCAGCGCGATGACCTCGTCGATGGCGTCCAGGGCCTTCAGGAGGCCACGCAGGATGTGCGCGCGCTCCTCGGCCTTGCGCAGCCTGAAGCGCGTACGCCGGACGATGACCTCGATCTGGTGCGTCACCCAGTGGCGGATGAACGCGTCGAGCGACAGCGTGCGCGGAACGCCGTCCACCAGCGCCAGCATGTTGGCGCCGAAGTTCGACTGCAGATCGGTGTGCTTGTAGAGGTTGTTCAGGACGACCTTGGCGACCGCGTCGCGCTTCAGGACGATGACCAGCCGCTGGCCCGTACGGGACGAGGTCTCGTCGCGGACGTCGGCGATGCCCCCGACCTTGCCGTCCTTCACCAGGTCGGCGATCTTCTGCGCGAGGTTGTCGGGGTTGGTCTGGTAGGGGAGCTCGGTGACCACCAGGCACTGGCGGTTCTGGATCTCCTCGACCTCGACGACCGCGCGCATCGTGATGGAGCCACGGCCCGTGCGGTACGCCTCCTCGATGCCCTTTCGGCCCACTACAAGGGCGCCGGTCGGGAAATCGGGGCCCTTGATGCGCTCGATCAGGGCGTCGAGCAGCTCCTCGTGGCTGGCCTCGGGGTTCTCGAGGTACCACTGGGCGCCGGCCGCGACCTCACGGAGGTTGTGCGGCGGGATGTTGGTGGCCATGCCGACCGCGATGCCCGCCGAACCGTTGATCAGCAGGTTCGGGAACCGGGCCGGCAGAACCGTCGGTTCCTGGTTGCGGCCGTCGTAGTTGTCCGTGAAGTCGACGGTCTCCTCGTCGATGTCACGGACCATCTCCATGGACAGCGGCGCCATCTTGCACTCGGTGTAGCGCATGGCGGCCGCGGGGTCGTTGCCCGGAGAGCCGAAGTTGCCGTTGGAGTCCACCAGCGGCATCCGCATCGACCACGGCTGCGCGAGGCGGACCAGCGCGTCGTAGATCGAGGAGTCGCCGTGCGGGTGGTAGGTGCCCATCACGTCGCCGACGACACGGGCGCACTTGTAGAAGCCCTTCTCGGGCCGGTAGCCGCCGTCGTACATGGCGTACAGGACGCGGCGGTGGACGGGCTTGAGGCCGTCCCGGACGTCGGGCAGCGCGCGCGACACGATGACGGACATCGCGTAGTCGAGATACGAGCGCTGCATCTCCGTCTCGAGCCCGACGGGCTCGACGCGCAGGATGATCTCGCCGCCTTCTTCAGGCGTACTCGGAGTGTTCTCGTCGGCCATTGCTGGTGAAGATCCTTTCTGCTGCGGTCAGCTGAGACCGACTCAGATGTCGAGGAAGCGGACGTCCTTGGCATTGCGCTGGATGAACGCGCGGCGGGCCTCGACGTCCTCGCCCATGAGGACCGAGAACAGGTCGTCGGCCTGGGCGGCGTCGTCGAGCGTGACCTGGCCGAGGACCCGGTGCTCCTGGTCCATGGTCGTGATGCGCAGCTCCTCGGCGTTCATCTCGCCGAGGCCCTTGAAGCGCTGGACCGAGTCGTCGCGGATGCGCTTGCCGGCCTGCTTGCCCAGCTCGATCAGCGCGTCGCGCTCACGGTCCGAGTACGCGTACTCGAAGTCGTCCCGGCCCCACTTGATCTTGTACAGCGGGGGGCGTGACAGGAACACGTGCCCGGCCTCGACCAGCGGCCGCATGAAGCGGAAGAGGAAGGTCAGCAGCAGGGTGTTGATGTGCTGGCCGTCGACGTCGGCGTCCGCCATCAGGATGATCTTGTGATAGCGGAGCTTCTCGATGTCGAAGTCCTCGTGGACCCCGGTGCCGAAGGCCGAGATCAGCGCCTGGATCTCCTGGTTCTGCAGGATCTTGTCGATCCGCGCCTTCTCGACGTTGAGGATCTTGCCTCGGATCGGGAGGATCGCCTGGTACTGCGGGTTGCGGCCGGACTTGGCCGAGCCGCCGGCGGAGTCACCCTCGACGATGAAGATCTCGCACTTGATGGGGTCGTTCGACTGGCAGTCGGACAGCTTGCCCGGCAGGGACGCCGTCTCCAGGAGACCCTTGCGGCGGGTGAGGTCACGGGCCTTGCGGGCCGCCACGCGCGCGGTGGCCGCCTGGATGGACTTGCGGACGATGTCCGCGGCCTCGTTCGGGTTGCGGTCCAGCCAGTCGTTGAGGTGCTCGTAGACGGCCTTCTGGACGAAGGTCTTCGCCTCCGTGTTGCCGAGCTTGGTCTTGGTCTGGCCCTCGAACTGGGGCTCGCTCAGCTTGACGGAGATGATCGCGGTCAGACCCTCGCGGATGTCGTCACCGGTGAGGTTGTCGTCCTTCTCACGCAGCAGCTTCTTGTCGCGCGCGTACTTGTTGATCAGCGAGGTCAGCGCCGCACGGAAGCCCTCCTCGTGCGTACCGCCCTCGTGGGTGTGGATGATGTTGGCGAAGGAGTACACGCCCTCGCTGTAGCCGCTGTTCCACTGCATCGCGACCTCGAGGGACAGGCTCTTGTCCTTGTCCTCGGCCTCCAGGTCGATCACGGTGGGGTGGACCGCGTCTCCCTTGCGGGAGTTCAGGTACTTCACGAAGTCGACGATGCCGCCCTCGTAGTGGTACGTGACGGTCTTGACCTCGGCCTTCTCGTCCGCACCCGCCTCGTCCGCACCGGCCGTGGCCTTCGCCGACTCGCGCTCATCAGTGAGTTTGATCGTCAAACCCTTGTTGAGGAACGCCATCTCCTGGAAGCGCCGCGAGAGCGTCTCGAAGGAGTACTCGGTCGTCTCGAAGATGTCACTGTCGGCCCAGAAGGTGACCGAGGTACCGGTCTCGTCGGTGGCCTCGTGTTCGACGAGAGGGGCGGTCGGGACGCCCATCTTGTAGTCCTGCGTCCAGCGGCGTCCGTCGGTCTTGACCTCGACGGAGACCTTGCTCGACAGGGCGTTCACGACGGAGACGCCGACGCCGTGCAGACCACCGGAGACCGCGTAGCCGCCGCCACCGAACTTGCCGCCCGCGTGCAGGACCGTCAGCACGACCTCGAGGGCCGGCTTCCCTTCGGAGGGGACGATGCCCACGGGGATACCGCGGCCGTTGTCCACGACACGCACGCCGCCGTCGGCGAGGATCGTGATGTCGATCGTGTCCGCGTGGCCGGCCAGCGCCTCGTCGACGGAGTTGTCGACGACCTCGTACACGAGGTGGTGCAGTCCGCGCTCGCCGGTCGAGCCGATGTACATACCGGGTCGCTTGCGAACCGCGTCCAGACCCTCGAGGACGGTGATGGCGCTGGCGTCGTACGAGGCTGTGACCTCGCCGTTCGAGGTCGTGGCCTCGGCGTTGTCGCCGGCGTCGGTGGACGGGGTGTTCTCGTTGGGGTTGCCGGAATCGGCCACGAAGCGCCCTTTCTGGCACAGCACAAGCCAAGCTCGTCGGCGGGTTGCCGGAGCGGCTGCGGCACGTTGCGTTGGTAAGCCTTGATCAGCGTTGCTCAGCTTTTCCCGGACGGTCCCCGCAAGCGGGGCGGGATTAGCTTCCAGTCTACCGGTAGCGCCGACAGTGATGGGGGTTTGCCGGTACCTGAGTCCGCATGTGCCGCCCTGAACCGGTCTCTCCCGACTCCCCATATGTGGACCCGGGCTCAAAGAGGCTTACAGCGGCACTCAGCGCTTCCGGGTGTCAACCCTTGGCTACCGCGGAGTCAGGTCGGTGTTCGCAACCGCGTGCACTCCAGCGCAGGGGCCACTCGATGTGGCCTCCGTCACCCGTAGGTGTCGCCGGGACCCGTGCTTCCAGGGGCGCGCAGGGGGCCGAAGCGGCGCGCGGGACCACCGGGGCCCTGCACCTTGATCAGCCGCACCGTGCCGTGTCCGAGGTCCTGGTTCAGCCGCGCGACCACCTGCGGAGCGAGCAGCCGCAACTGGGTGGCCCAGGCGGTCGAGTCGCACTGCACGGTCAACACCCGCTCGGCAGGGTCGTCGTCATACTTCAGCGGGACGCAGTGCTTGGCCAGATCCTCGCCGACGATCTGCGGCCAGCGGCCCATCACACCGCCCACCGCGGCCGGGGTCTCCCAGCCGCGCTCGGTGAGCAGCCGGTTGATCGCGGCGCCGAGCGCCATCGGATCACGCCCGTCGGCGCGCGCGCCGGAGCGCAGGCCGCCGCGCCGCGCCTGCTTCTTCTGCTGTGCCGCGTCCCCCCGCGCGCGTGCCTGCTCCTTCGCGGCGCGCAACGCCACGCGCGCGAGGTCGACGCCGGAGTGCTCGGGGGCCTTCTTGGAGACCGTCTCCGGGCCCTTCTCCGGGGCTCCCTCGGAGGCAGCCGATTCGCCGGATGTGTTCTCCGTCATACCCGCTCCACCGTGCCCTCGGAGACGGCGTACCGCGTCCCCGTCAGTACGTCCGGTACGTCGTCGCCGACCGCGGCCGTCACGAGGACCTGCTCGCCGGGAGCGACGAGTTCCGCGAGGCGCTCTCTTCTGCGGCTGTCCAGTTCGGCGAAGACGTCGTCGAGGACCAGCACCGGTTCATTGCCCTCGGCCCTCAGGAGGTCGTACGAGGCCAGGCGCAGCGCCAGCGCGTACGACCAGGACTCGCCGTGGGAGGCGTATCCCTTGGCGGGCAGCTGACCGAGTTTGAGGACCACATCGTCCCGATGGGGTCCTACGAGAGTCACGCCCCGTTCGATCTCCTGCTTGCGGACCTCGGCGAGCGCCGCCATCACCTGCTCGTACAGGTCCTCGCGGGTGTGCGCCTCGCCGGGCGCGGACGGCTTGTACTCCAGGGCGACGGGTCCGCCGCCGGGGGCCAGCTGCTCGTACGCCTTGTCGGCCAGCGGCTGGATCGCGGCGACCAGGTCGAGCCGCTGGGCGAGCAACTCGGCGCCCACGCGCGCGAGGTGCTGGTCCCACACGTCGAGCGTGGAGAGGTCCATGGTGCGGCCGCCGTGACGGCGGGCCAGCGCGGCCGACTTCAGGAGAGTGTTGCGCTGCTTGAGGACCCGCTCGTAGTCGGAGCGGACGCCCGCCATCCGCGGGGAGCGGGCGGTGATCAGTTCGTCGAGGAAGCGGCGCCGCTCACCGGGGTCGCCCTTGATCAGCGCGAGATCCTCGGGCGCGAACAGCACGGTCCGCACGATGCCGAGCACGTCACGGGGTCTGACCTGCGAGGACCTGTTGATGCGGGCACGGTTGGCCTTGCCGGGGTTCAGCTCGAGCTCGACGAGCTGCTGGCGTTCACCCTGGCGGACATTGGCCCGGATGATCGCCCGGTCGGCGCCCATGCGCACCAGCGGCGCGTCGGAGGAGACACGGTGGCTGCCGAGGGTCGCGAGATAGCCGACCGCCTCGACCAGATTCGTCTTGCCCTGTCCGTTGGGACCCACGAACGCGGTGACGCCCGGGTCGAGCGGGACCTCGACCCGGGCGTACGAGCGGAAGTCGGCCAGCGACAGATGCGTGACGTGCATGATCGTTCGCCGACCTCCCCCAGGGTTGTGGATCCACCGCCGCACGGCCTGTGGATCTGTGGATTACTTCGTCTCGACCGCGTGGCCGCCGAACTGGTTGCGCAGCGCCGCGACCATCTTCATCTGCGGCGAGTCCTCCTGCCGCGAGGCGAACCGCGCGAACAGCGACGCGGTGATCGCGGGCAGCGGCACCGCGTGGTCGATGGCGGCTTCCACAGTCCAGCGGCCCTCGCCGGAGTCCGGTGCGTAACCGCGCAGCTTCTCCAGGTGCTCGTCCTCGTCCAGGGCGTTCACCGCCAGGTCCAGCAGCCAGGAACGGATGACCGTGCCTTCCTGCCAGGAGCGGAAGACCTCACGCACGTCGGTGACGGAGTGGACCTTCTCCAGGAGCTCCCAGCCCTCGGCGTAAGCCTGCATCATGGCGTACTCGATGCCGTTGTGGACCATCTTGGAGAAGTGGCCCGCGCCGACCTTGCCGGCGTGCACCGCGCCGAAGTCGCCCTCCGGCTTGAGTGCCTCGAAGATCGGCTGCACCTTGGCGATGTTCTCGGCGTCGCCGCCGTACATCAGCGCATAGCCGTTCTCCAGGCCCCAGACGCCGCCGGAGACGCCGCAGTCGACGAAACCGATGCCCTTGGCGGCCAGCTCCTCCGCGTGCTTCTCGTCGTCCGTCCAGCGGGAGTTGCCGCCGTCCACGACGACGTCACCAGGCTCCAGGAGCTCGCCGAGCTGGTCGACGGTGGACTGCGTGGCGGCACCGGCCGGGACCATCACCCACACCACGCGCGGACCCTTGAGCTTGCCCACAAGCTCTTCCAGGCTGTGGACATCGGCGAGGTCCGGGTTGCGGTCGTATCCGATGACGGTGTGGCCTGCGCGGCGGATCCGCTCGCGCATGTTGCCGCCCATCTTGCCGAGGCCGACGAGACCGAGCTCCATCAGGTTGTTCCTTAGGTTTGCGACGTGGCGTGAGGGCACTTTCGTACCTGTGTCTGAGCCTAAACCCGGACGCTCACGCACACCTGTGGGCATAGCCGCTCAGGCGTACACCCCACCTGTGGATGCGCCCACCGGACGACCGGGCCGATCAGACCGACCGTCCGGCGGGCCCGGTGGGCTCACATCGCTCAGCCGCTCAGACGCACCGGCATGATCAGGTACTTGTAGGCCTCGTCCGCCTCGGCGTCCACGGCGGGCTTGCCGCTCAGCAGCGCCGGCTTCGTGGACGTCGTGAAGGAGAGCTGCGCCACCGGCGAGTCGATGGCGCTCAGGCCATCGAGCAGGAACGTCGGGTTGAAGGCGATCGAGACGTCGTCGCCCTCCAACTGTGCGTCGACCCTTTCCACAGCCTGTGCGTCGTCGCTGGAGCCCGCCTCCAGGATCAGCACGCCCTGCTCGAAGCTCAGACGCACCGGGGTGTTGCGCTCGGCGACCAGGGCCACACGCTTGACGGCCTCCACGAAGGGGGCGGTCTCGATCACGGCGATGGAGTTGAACTCCGTCGGGAACAGCGAGCGGTACTTCGGCAGGTCGCCCTCCAGGAGGCGGGTGGTCGTACGCCGACCCGCGCCCTCGAAGCCGATCAGGCCTTCGCCGGCGCCCGAGCCGGACAGCGCCAGGATCACGCTGTCGCCGCTCGTGAGGGCCTTGGCGGTGTCCAGGAGCGTCTTGGCGGGCACCAGGGCCACCGCGGACGCCTCGGGGTTCTCCGGCTTCCACAGGAACTCGCGGACCGCGAAGCGGTAGCGGTCGGTGGAGGCCAGGGTGACCGTGTCGCCCTCGATCTCGATGCGCACACCGGTGAGCACGGGCAGCGTGTCGTCACGGCCCGCCGCGATGGCCACCTGGGCGGCCGCCGAGGCGAAGACCTCACCGGGGACGGTGCCGGTCGCCGACGGCATCTGCGGCAGCGCCGGGTACTCCTCCACAGGCAGGGTGTGGAGTGTGAATCGCGAGGAGCCGCAGACCACGGTCGCCCGTACACCGTCTGTGGAAATCTCCACCGGCCTGTTGGGGAGGGCGCGGCAGATGTCCGCGAGCAGGCGGCCGGAGACGAGGACCGTGCCCTCCTCGTCGACCTCCGCGTCCACGGAGACGCGTGCCGAGACCTCGTAGTCGAAGCTGGAGAGGCTCAGGGAGCCGTCCTCGGCCTTCAGAAGGAGGCCGGCGAGCACAGGCGCCGGCGGACGGGCCGGGAGGCTGCGTGCCGCCCAGGCCACTGCCTCCGCGAGTACGTCGCGTTCCACCCGGATCTTCACCGTTGCCGCCTCCGTCTGTTGCCGGCGCTCTCGCCCTGCTGGCCTTCGTCGTCTGACTCGGTGTCGTTCAGCCCTGTGGCGGGAAGGACACCGGGGACCAGTCTGACGCACCGCGCTGACAGTCGGTGCCCCTCGGGGTCAAGTCGTGCCGAGCGGCACCTGAGCCTCCGAGAGCGAGTTGTGCACAGCCCCGTCTTCGAAACGATTCCCAGCCTCTATCTAGTTGGTCTTAGTAGTAGGGCCTGTGGAAACCGTGGATAACCGCGTTTTCGCAGGTCAGCCGGGATTTTTTGTCCACTGACCCTGTGGGCGGAGGCGGTGGACAACCGGGGGTCTCTGTGGACGACGAAAAGTTCTGCACACTCGATGCACAGCCTCGGGCCACTTCTCCCCAGATCCGTCCCCAGCTTTACCCACGTTCCCCACAGGCCAATCCGGCACCTTGATGTGACGCCTTTCACTCGACACGGTGATCGGGCGCGTCACGTTGCCGAACAGTGGACAGGGGTGTGGAGAAGCTGGGGACGGCTGGGGACAACCGGCTCCAGCCTGTGGGTCGTCGGTGGACAACTTCGTGCACACCCTGTGGATCTTTTCTTCGTCCACAGTCTGTGGAGAGTCTTCGTCCACGAATCCACAGGGGGCTGACCTGGTCTGATGGTCTTTCAACAGCGGCCCCTGTGGACACGATCGGGAAAACTTCGCGGTCCCCAGGATGTGGACGCCAGAAAGTCACCGAATCTGTGGAGAGTGGCCGTAACCAGGCCCGTATTCGAACAGCTGATGTCGTTCCGGTAGCGGTGAAACGAGAGCCGACGGCCTCGGAACGGGTCTCAGAAGCTCTCGTAGCCGCCTGGGGACGGGTCTCAGAAGCTCTTGGAGGCCCCTCGGGACGGGTCTCAGAAGCTCTCGGAGGCCCCTCGGAGCGAGGTCCAGGACCTTCCGGGGCCCTCTCGGAGCGCGTGCCGGAAGCTCTGGGACGGCTGCCGGAATCCCCCTCGGCGCCCATGCGAGCTCCGCGGGCCAGAACAGCGAAGGGCGCCCTCGGGAACGTGTCCCGGGGCGCCCTCGGCGGCGTCCGCCGCGCCTGTCAGCCGTTCTTGATGCGGTTGGTGAGCTCGGTGACCTGGTTGTAGATGGAGCGGCGCTCGGCCATCAGCGCGCGGATCTTGCGGTCGGCGTGCATGACGGTCGTGTGGTCGCGGCCGCCGAACTGCGCGCCGATCTTCGGCAGCGAGAGATCGGTGAGCTCGCGGCACAGGTACATGGCGATCTGCCGCGCGGTCACCAGGACGCGACTGCGTGAGGACCCGCACAGGTCGTCCACCGTGAGGCCGAAGTAGTCCGCGGTGGCCGCCATGATCGCGGTCGCGGTGATCTCCGGGGCGGAGTCCTCGCCGCCCGGGATCAGGTCCTTCAGGACGATCTCCGTCAGCCCGAGATCCACCGGCTGCCGGTTGAGCGACGCGAACGCCGTCACCCGGATCAGCGCGCCCTCCAGCTCGCGGATGTTGCGCGAGATCCGGGACGCGATGAACTCGAGTACCTCCGGCGGAGCGTTGAGCTGCTCCTGCACCGCCTTCTTACGAAGGATCGCGATACGCGTCTCCAGCTCGGGCGGCTGGACGTCGGTGATCAGACCCCACTCGAAACGGTTCCGCAGCCGGTCCTCCAGGGTCACCAGCTGCTTGGGCGGCCGGTCGCTGGAGAGCACGATCTGCTTGTTCGCGTTGTGGAGCGTGTTGAAGGTGTGGAAGAACTCCTCCTGCGTCGACTCCTTGTCCGCCAGGAACTGGATGTCGTCGACCAGCAGGATGTCCATCTCTCGGTACCGCTTGCGGAAGCTGTCGCCCTTGCCGTCGCGGATGGAGTTGATGAACTCGTTGGTGAACTCCTCGGAGCTCACGTACCGCACACGCGTGCCCGGGTAGAGGCTGCGCGCGTAGTGCCCGATCGCGTGCAGCAAGTGCGTCTTGCCGAGACCCGACTCCCCATAGATGAAGAGGGGGTTGTACGCCTTCGCCGGCGCCTCCGCGACGGCGACCGCGGCGGCGTGCGCGAAGCGGTTGGAGGCGCCGATGACGAACGTGTCGAAGAGGTACTTCGGGTTGAGGCGCGCGGTGGGCTCGCTCGGACCGGACGCCGGCGCGGGCTTCGCGCCCAGCGGGCCGGGCGCGCCGCTGGAGGACGGCAGCGAGGAGCCGCCGCGATGCGGCGGCGCACCGCCCGAGGACGGCTCCTGGAGGTCGCGGCGGTCAGGGCGCTCGTATTCGGAGCGGGGCTGGTCGTAGTCCTGGCGCTGCTGCTCGTAGGGCGGGCGCTCCATCGACTGCGGCCGGTAGTCCTGCGAGGGCGAGGCATACGGGTCGCGGTCGGGGAAGCCGAGGCGCTGCTGCTGCCAGCCGTAGTCGTCCTGGGCGTGCCGCGGCCAGGCGCCGGGCTCGGGGCGCTGGTAGTCCGGGTAGGCGGGGCGGGCGGTCGGCAGGTGGTCCGCGCGGGACGAGGGCAGCTGGTCGGAGCGGCCGGACGGCAGCTGGTCGCCGGGGGCGCCCGGGAGCTGGTCGGAGCGACCGCCTCGGTGATCACCCCGGTGGTCGTCGGCGCGGTGGCGGCCGTACCCCTCGTATCCGTCGCGGCGCTGTGTGTCATAGGGGTTGCGCTCGTCACGGCCCGGGGAGTCGTAGCCGCCACGGTCTTCGCGGCTCTGGGAGTCGTAACCGTGGCGCTCGTCGCGGCTCTGGCCGCCGTAGCTGTTGCGCTCCTCCCCGCCCTGGCCGCCGCCGTAGCCGCTCCGGTCCTCGCCGCCCTGGCCGCCGTAGGGGTTTCGCTCGTCGCCGCCCTGACCGTCGTACGCGTCACGGCCCTGGCCCGAGCCGGAGGGGAGCTCGGGCTCCTCGTACCGGGGCTGGGGGGCGGGCGGCGTCGGAGGCTGGGGCTCCCCGGCCGAGTCGTCGACGGTGATCGCGATGCGGATCGGGCGGCCGCACTCGCGGCTCAGCGTGTCACTGACGATCGGTGCGAGCCGTCCTTCGAGGACGCCCTTCGCGAATTCGTTCGGAACCGCGAGCAGCGCGGTGTCCGCGACCAGCGCCAGCGGCTGGCAGCGCTTGATCCAGTGCTCGTCCTTCGCCTCCACACCCTGACCGCGGCCCTCACCGAGGAGCTGTTCCAGTACTCGTGGCCACACTGCGGCAAGATCGGCAGGTACGTCAGCCACAGGGCACGCTCTCTCACGGGTCCCACGAACGTGTGGTTCTGGGAACAGGTTGGGAAGTCAGTCGGGTGGGGCGGTGGGAACAAATCCGCTGGGGCGGCGGGAAGGGAACGAATCGGAGTTCAGCCACGGTAGTCAGGGCGACCGCTGCGGTTCAAGTTGTTGTCCCCAGCCTGTGGATAGTGTCTCCCGCCGGGAGCCGGTTTGACCGGATGGCGTAGCCGCGCGTACCGTGACCAGGTCGAGTTGTCGATGGCTGCTGCCGCCTGCCTCCGATGGGCACAGGTCACGTCGAGTGATCGGGAAGCGGTGCACTCGGGCGTAATTACGAGCTACCTCGTGGGCGCACGGTGACAGCCAAGGCGGCACCCCGCCACCACCGATTCTTTCTGGAGCCCCCGAGTGAGCAAGCGCACCTTCCAGCCGAACAACCGTCGTCGCGCCAAGACCCACGGCTTCCGCCTGCGGATGCGCACCCGTGCCGGCCGCGCGATTCTCGCGAACCGCCGTGGCAAGGGTCGCGCCAGCCTGTCCGCCTGATAACCACAGGTCATGATGTCGTGCTGCCTACCGAGCATCGGCTGAGGCGGCGCGAGGACTTCGCGACCGCGGTACGCCGAGGACGCCGGGCCGGACGCCCGCTCCTCGTCGTTCATCTACGTAGCGGTGCAACGGACCCGCACGCGCCTGGGGAGAGCGCTCCCCCGACGCGTGCGGGTTTCGTCGTGAGCAAGGCCGTGGGTGGAGCGGTTGTCCGCAACAAGGTGAAGCGCAGACTTCGCCATCTGATGCGTGACCGAGTCGCCCAGTTGCCCCCCGGTAGCCTGGTAGTCGTACGAGCGCTGCCCGGTGCGGGCGACGCCGACCATGAACAGCTGGCCCGAGACCTGGATGCCGCCCTTCAGCGGCTGCTGGGAGGGGGCGCGCGATGAAGTACCCGCTGTTGGCTCTTATCAAGCTGTACCAGTGGACGATCAGCCCGCTGCTCGGGCCGGTGTGCAAGTACTACCCGTCGTGCTCCCACTACGGCTACCAAGCCATCGACCGGCACGGTGCGATCAAGGGAACGGCACTCACCGCCTGGCGCATCCTCCGGTGCAATCCGTGGTCGCTGGGCGGCGTGGACCATGTTCCGCCGCGCAAGCGTCCGCGGTGGCACGAAATGCTGCGTAACGCCTGGCGCGCACGCAAGGGCGGGAACTCCGCCGCCGAACCGGCCATTGAGGGTCATGGAATGTCCGACCATCCCTCGAGCCCGGCCGCCGAGACCCCGTCCCATGCTCAAGGAGCCTGATTAGTGGACACGATTGCCAGTCTTTTCAGCTTCATCACGACACCCGTTTCCTGGGTCATCGTCCAGTTCCACGCCGTGTACGGGAAGATCTTCGGTCCCGATACGGGCTGGGCCTGGGGCCTGTCCATCGTGTCCCTGGTGATCCTGATCCGTATCTGCCTCATCCCGCTCTTCGTGAAGCAGATCAAGTCGACTCGGGCGATGCAGACGCTGCAGCCCGAGATGAAGAAGATCCAGGAGCGCTACAAGAACGACAAGCAGCGCCAGTCCGAAGAGATGATGAAGCTGTACAAGGAGACGGGTACCAACCCTCTCTCCTCGTGCCTTCCCATCCTGGCGCAGTCGCCGTTCTTCTTTGCTCTGTACCACGTGCTCAACGGCATCGCGACGGGCAAGACGATCGGCGTCATCGACGATCAGCTGCTCGCCAGCGCCCGTAAAGCGCACATCTTCGGCGCACCGCTCGCGGCGAAGTTCACCGACAGCGCCGACAAGGTCGCCCAGCTCGGTGCCACGCTGACCGATGTCCGGGTCGTCACCGCGATCATGATCGTGCTGATGTCGGGTTCGCAGTTCTACACCCAGCGTCAGCTGATGACGAAGAACGTCGACACCACGGTGAAGACGCCCTTCATGCAGCAGCAGAAGATGCTGATGTACGTCTTCCCGGTGATGTTCGCCTTCTTCGGCATCAACTTCCCGGTCGGTGTCCTCGTCTACTGGCTGACCACCAACGTGTGGACCATGGGCCAGCAGATGTACGTCATCCGCAACAACCCGACCCCGGGTTCCAAGGCTCAGGCCGCGTACCTCGAGCGCCTGCAGAAGCACGTCACGCACCACGAGAAGACGCGCAGCCGTGGCGAGAAGGCCATCGTCAAGGCGATCGTCTCCAAGGGCCGCGACCGCAACGAGTTCGAGCGCAAGTTCATCAACAGCCTGACCAAGGTGGGCCTGGTGGCCCAGGCTGACGGCACCGTGGTGAAGGGGCAGGCCGAGGCGGCTGTCGAGGCCGAGGACGGCACCACGACCACCACCGGCGGCGCTCCCAAGCGTCAGCAGCCTAAGCGCCAGTCCAAGTCCCAGCGCCAGTCGGGCACGGCGGCCAGTGGGGCGAAGGCGGCAGATGAGCCCGAGCCGAAGACCTCGCTGACCAAGTCCGACGAGCCGCAGGATGCCAAGCCCGCCCCCAAACCGGCAGGCGGCGGCAACAAGCCCGGCACCGGTACCCGCAGCAAAGCCCAGTCCGGACAGCGCAAGGGTCCGCAGCGGCCCAAGTCCCCGTCCAAGAAGTAAGAAGGAGTCCATCCCGTGACGGAAGGCACCACCTCCGCCGCCGCTGAGGGCGACACCCTGACCCGCCTTGAGCAGGAAGGCGAGATCGCGGCGGACTACCTCGAGGGTCTGCTGGACATCGCCGATCTCGACGGCGACATCGACATGGACGTCGAGGCCGACCGCGCCGCTGTCTCGATCATCAGCGACGCCAGCAGCCGTGACCTGCAGAAGCTGGTCGGTCGCGACGGCGAGGTGCTCGAGGCCCTCCAGGAGCTCACGCGCCTGGCCGTTCACCGGGAGACCGGGGACCGCAGCCGGCTGATGCTGGACATCGCGGGCTACCGGGCCAAGAAGCGCGAGGAGCTCTCCGAGCTGGGCGCCAAGGCCGCGGCCGAGGTGAAGAGCTCCGGCGAGCCGGTGAAGATGAAGCCGATGACGCCCTTCGAGCGCAAGGTCGTTCACGACGCGGTCAAGGCCGCGGGTCTGCGCAGTGAGTCCGAGGGCGAGGAGCCGCAGCGCTTCGTCGTCGTGCTTCCCGCCTGATCAGTACGAAAGTTCCTTCGGCCCCGTCTGTTGAGCAGGCGGGGCCGAACTTTGTCAGCCTGATAGTCCCTCGTAGTTCCTGGTAATCCCTGATAGCCCTGGTGGTCAGCGCTCAGCGCGCTTATGCGGTACGGAAGGACGGTCCCCGTGACGGAGGCAGCGGAGCTTCCCCCTGCGCCCGAGCAGGCACGCGAGGTATTCGGCGATCGCTTCGCAGACGCGGTCCGGTACGCGGAGCTGTTGGCCGAGACGGGGGTACAGAGAGGGCTGATCGGCCCCCGCGAGGTGCCCCGGCTGTGGGAGCGGCACCTGCTGAACTGCGCGGTGCTCTCCGAGGTCGTGCCCGAGGGAGTGACCGTGTGCGACGTCGGCTCCGGCGCGGGGCTGCCCGGCATTCCGCTGGCCCTGGTCCGGGAAGACATCAAGATCACTCTGCTGGAACCGCTGCTGCGGCGGACCAACTTTCTCACCGAGGTCGTCGAGCTCCTCGGCCTCCACCATGTGACCGTCGTGCGTGGCCGCGCCGAAGAGGTCATGGGCAAGCTGCCGGCGGTCCACGTGGTGACGGCCCGGGCTGTCGCTCCACTGGACCGGCTGGCGACGTGGGGCATCCCCCTTCTCCGCCCGTACGGCGAGATGCTGGCTCTCAAGGGCGACACCGCTGAGGAGGAGCTGAAGAGCGCCGCGACGGCCCTCAGCAAGCTCGGCGCCGTGGAGACGTCCATCCTGCACGTCGGTGAGGGCATTGTGGACCCGCTGTCGACCGTGGTGCGGGTGGAGGTCGGGGAGAGCCCAGGCGGCGTGCGCTTCGCCGCGAAGAGGGCGAAGGCGGCCCGGACGGGGCGGACGCGCCGACGGCGCTGATCACGAGCGCGAAATGGATCGTGGACTCCCGGTTCCGCAGGGCGGAGCCGGGAGTTCTTTGTCACTCTGACTGATCCGTCCTGACGACGAGCCGTACTCCACACAAGCTGCCAAACCTACGCATCTCGGAGTGTCGCGCCGCGATGGCCCTGGCCCCTAGGCATCGTGTTTCACGTGAAACGTCGCTCACTGCTGCACGGCATCATCAGTCGCGGCCGCGCCGCGGCCGAACCCCGCGACCGGAAGCCTCTCGGTTCACTCGCGGAGGGTGCGGAGTTGTCCACAGAGGTGGATTTCTCCACAGAAGAACGGGCCTCGCTGGTTCACGACCCCGAAGACATGGGAGGCTCTGTTCATTGCGAGCCTGAAGTCGAGGAGAGTGAATCCTTGCGGTCCGACGCCAACATCGCGGGACCGATGACCGATCCGGTCCCCGGTCCCCGTACCGAGTCGATGGGGGAGGATGTTTCACGTGAAACACCGCCCCCAATGGACGACACTCCTATTGGTCGTGCTGCCCAACTGGCGGTGGAGGCGCTGGGTCGCGCCAATGAGGGCCTGCCACGGCCCGAACAGACCCGCGTCATGGTGGTCGCCAACCAGAAGGGTGGGGTGGGTAAGACCACGACCACGGTCAACCTTGCCGCCTCGCTTGCCCTGCATGGCGGCCGTGTCCTGGTGATCGACCTCGACCCTCAGGGCAACGCCTCCACCGCGCTGGGTATCGACCATCACGCCGAAGTGCCTTCCATCTACGACGTGCTGATCGACAGTAAACCGCTCTCCGAAGTCGTCCAGCCGGTCCCCGATGTCGAGGGCCTCTTCTGTGCGCCTGCCACGATCGATCTCGCCGGTGCGGAGATCGAGCTGGTGTCCCTGGTGGCACGGGAGAGCCGGCTGGAGCGGGCGATTCAGGCGTACGAGCAGCCGCTGGACTACATCCTCATCGACTGCCCACCGTCGCTCGGCCTCCTCACGGTCAACGCGCTGGTCGCCGGTGCGGAGGTCCTCATTCCTATCCAGTGCGAGTACTACGCGCTGGAAGGCCTGGGCCAGCTCCTGCGTAACGTCGACCTGGTGCGGGCGCATCTCAACCCCAACCTCCATGTCTCGACGATCCTGCTCACCATGTACGACGGCCGGACGCGCCTCGCGTCCCAGGTCGCGGACGAGGTGCGCAGCCACTTCGGTGACGAGGTGCTGCGGACGAGCATTCCTCGCTCGGTCCGTATCTCCGAGGCCCCGAGCTACGGCCAGACGGTGCTGACCTACGATCCAGGGTCTAGCGGCGCTCTCTCGTATCTTGAGGCTGCACGAGAAATCGCCCTCCGCGGAGTCGGAGTGGCGTACGACGCGCAGAACGCCCATGTGGGCGTACAGAACAGTCAGAACATGGTGGAGGGGATCCAGTGAGTGAGCGACGACGAGGGCTGGGGCGGGGCCTCGGCGCACTGATCCCCGCGGCTCCGACAGAGAAGACGGTTCCCTCGCCGGCAGGTGGATCCGCCGCTTCGTCGGCCGCTGTACCCGTGCTCACGGCGGAGCGCGGAGTTGCTGCGGCGAAGGTGACCACACTGCCGCCTGTTTCACATGAAACAGAGGAGTCGTCGGCGATCGGAACCCCGGAGGTGCCCTCCGCGCCTGTCGGTGCTCACTTCGCTGAACTGCCCCTCGACTACATCACCCCCAACCCACGTCAGCCCCGTGAGGTGTTCGACGAGGACGCTCTTGCCGAGCTGGTTACCTCCATCCAGGAGGTCGGGCTTCTCCAGCCGGTCGTCGTGCGGCAGGTGGGTCCGGCACGCTACGAGCTCATCATGGGTGAGCGGCGCTTCCGTGCCTGCCGTGAGGCGGGGCTTGAGGCCATTCCTGCGATCGTGCGGGCCACGGAGGACGAGAAGCTTCTTCTGGACGCTCTGCTGGAGAACCTGCATCGGGCCCAGCTGAACCCGCTGGAAGAGGCGGCCGCCTACGACCAGCTGCTCCAGGACTTCAACTGCACGCACGACCAGCTGGCGGACCGTATCGGCCGCTCGCGCCCGCAGGTCTCCAACACCCTGCGGCTGCTGAAGCTCTCGCCGTCGGTTCAGCGTCGTGTCGCAGCCGGAGTGCTCTCCGCGGGTCATGCCCGCGCCCTGCTCTCCGTCGCGGACTCGGAGGAGCAGGACCGGCTGGCTCACCGCATCGTGGCCGAGGGACTGTCGGTGCGGGCCGTCGAGGAGATCGTCACCCTCATGGGATCGCGCCCCCAGACCGCTCAGCGGTCCAAGGGACCGCGGGCCGGCGCCCGGCTCTCCCCGGCGCTGAGCGACCTCGCCACCCGCCTCTCGGACCGCTTCGAGACCCGTGTGAAGGTCGACCTGGGGCAGAAGAAGGGAAAGATCACGGTCGAGTTCGCCTCGATGGACGACCTCGAGCGGATCCTCAGCTCTCTCGCCCCGGGTGAGGGAGGAGTTCTCCAGAGGAGCCTCCTGGACGACGACTCCGAGGACACAGAGGCCTGAGTCGCCCAGCGACGGGGCGGTCCCCGTCGGCCGACCACAAGAGCGGGCCGTGTCCGGTGTGTACCGGAACACGGCCTGCTCTTTGCTTTCAGGCAGTATCGATGCAGCATCGTGGATACGATGCGATCGGGTATGGCGCATCCACCTGGCGGCACCTTCATTGGGGAGGCGGGGGCCATGCAAACCGTGAGCCGTACCGGACTGGTGACCGCAGGCCTGGGACTGGGGGCGGTCGGTGGCTTCATCGGCAGCCTGCTCAGGGAGCGAAGCGCTCTGACAGCCGCTCGCGACGCTGCGGGCGCAGGAATCGAGGAACATCCTTCATGGGGCGCCGGCTCGTACCGCTCACGCTGGACAACCTTCCGGACCTTCCCAAGCGCTGTCGCGCGTGTGTCTTCTGGGAACTGGATCCCGTCAGTGGGGAAGCCGCGGTAAAGGCGGGAAGGCCCGAACTCGAGAAGGAAGCGTGGATCTCCGCTGTCCTGCTGGAGTGGGGATCCTGTGGCCGCGTCGTCTACGTGGACGACGTACCGGTGGGCTTCGTGCTGTACGCACCCCCTGCCTATGTACCCCGCTCCACGGCGTTCCCCACGAGCCCGGTCTCACCGGACGCCGTCCAGCTGATGACCGCCTTCATCATGCCGGGCTATCAGGGACAGGGACTCGGCCGGGTGATGGTCCAGACGGTTGCCAAGGATCTGCTGCGGCGAGGCTTCAAGGCGATCGAAGCTTTCGGGGACGCACGGTGGAAGGAACCGGCCTGTGTGCTCCCCGCCGACCATCTTCTCGCGGTCGGCTTCAAGACGGTGCGCCCCCACCCCAGGTACCCCCGCCTGAGGCTTGAGCTGCGGACGACGCTCTCCTGGAAGGAAGATGTGGAGTTGGCTCTCGACCGCCTTCTGGGAGCGGTACAGAAGGAACCGGCGCTTCGTCCTCTGTAGCCGTGGTGCTGCCTGCCGACGCAACCCCTCCGTCACGCAAATGGGCCAGCCCTTCCGGGCTGGCCCATTCGTGTTTCACGTGAAACATCGCCGCCGTTGTAGGACGGCACTTCCGGTCAGACGGTCTTCTCGGCGCCCTCGGTGATGAAGTCCTCCAGGTCGCGGACGATCGCGGCCTTCGGCTTCGCACCCACGATGGTCTTGGCGACCTCGCCACCCTGGTAGACGTTCAGGGTCGGGATGGACATGACGCCGTACTTGGCAGCAGTACCCGGGTTCTCATCGATGTTGAGCTTGACGACCTCGATCTGGTCGCCGTACTCCGCGGCGATCGCCTCGAGGGACGGCGCGATCTGGCGGCACGGACCGCACCACGCGGCCCAGAAGTCCACCAGGACGGGCTTGTCGCTCTTGAGGACGTCCTGCTCGAAAGAGTCGTCGGTCACATTCTTCAGGGTGCCGGCCACGGCGGGCTCCTTAACTGGTTGGTGCGGTGGGGCGGACGGGGTCAGACGGTGGCAGCCGCGGCGGTCTCGCTGTCCGCGAGGGCAGCGAGGTAGCGCTCGGCGTCGAGGGCGGCGGAGCAGCCGGTGCCGGCCGCGGTGATCGCCTGGCGGTACGTGTGGTCGACGACATCACCGGCGCCGAAGACACCGGTCAGGTTCGTCCGGGTCGAAGGCGCCTCGACCTTGAGGTAGCCCTCCTCGTCCAGATCGAGCTGGCCCTTGAAGAGCTCGGTGCGCGGGTCGTGGCCGATCGCGATGAACAGGCCGGTCACCGCCAGGTCGGAGATCTCACCGGTCTTGAGGTTGCGCAGCTTCAGGCCGGCAAGCTTTTGGTCGCCCTCGATCGAGGCGATCTCACTGTCCCAGATGAAGTTGATCTTCGGGTCGGCGAAGGCGCGCTCCTGCATCGCCTTGGAGGCGCGCAGGGTGTCACGGCGGTGCACGATCGTCACGGACTTGGCGAAGCGGGAGAGGAAGGTGGCTTCCTCCATCGCGGTGTCACCACCGCCGATCACGGCGATGTCCTGGTCCTTGAAGAAGAAGCCGTCACAGGTCGCGCACCACGAGACGCCGCGTCCGGAGAGAGCGTCCTCGTTGGGGAGACCGAGCTTGCGGTGCTGCGAGCCCGTCGTGACGATGACGGCCTTGGCACGGTGCACGGTGCCCGCGGTGTCCGTGACGGTCTTGATCTCACCCGTCAGGTCGACGGCGACGACGTCGTCCGGGATCAGCTCGGCACCGAAGCGCTCGGCCTGGCCGCGCATGTTGTCCATGAGCTCGGGGCCCATGATGCCGTCCTGGAAACCGGGGAAGTTCTCCACCTCGGTGGTGTTCATCAGCGCACCACCGGCGGTGACGGCGCCTTCGAAGACCAGCGGCTTCAGCGACGCGCGCGCGGTGTAGAGCGCTGCCGTGTAGCCGGCAGGCCCGGATCCGATGATGATCACGTTACGGACGTCGCTCACGGCTTGATTCCTCGTCTCTGGAGACTGCTGCGTACTACCGGTGGGAGCCTCTCTCAGAACTCTCACCCCACCCAACGGATCCTAAGGGGCTTGCATTCCCTGTGTGTCCGGGCACACGGAGACGAGACACCGCACAGAGATGCCATGGGGTTACTGGGGAGGCGGCCGGTCGACGCGGAGGTGCTCAGGAGCGGGCGTACGAGTGCGTCAGGAGGAGCTTGCCAGGGGACGCCGAAGCCTGCTTTACGCACGCGGCTTCGACGATGTACGCCGTGACCTTCGTGCTGTCGGAGGCGTCGGGCACTACCACGAGATACACCGTCGTCCCCTTGTACGTGCCCTGCTGCGCGGCGAGGATCGCTGCGTTGCTCCCGGTTCCCTTCTGAATGCAGTCGGGGACCTGCACGGTCGGTGTGATCAAGGTGTCGACCCCGGCGGACCCGTTGCCCGCGTCGTTGGACTGGACTCCCCAGGGACGCTTCGGGCTGGCAGAGGGGGTGCTCGCGCTCCTGTTCTTCGCGAGGAGCTCCGCCACCTGAGTCTTCAGCTCCCCCTCGGAAAAAGTGTCCTTCGCCCCCTGCTGCGTCACCGTCTGTGGGCTCTTGCCGGAGCCGTCGCCCAGCGACTGCACGAGGATCGCGCCCAGCCCGAGAGCGGCGGCCGTGAACACCGTGCCGAGAACGACCACCCTGCGGCGCCCACGGCGGCCCCGACGCGAGCGGCCGGGGCCGGTGGCAGCGTGGGGACGTCCCGAGGGGCGGTCCGTGAGGGAAGCAGGGCTCGGTTCGCCCGACGTGTGTGAAACACCGGCGACCGATGTTTCACGTGAAACACTCGCGCGGTCGTCCTCGGCCGCTTCGCGGGCGGGCGCCGTGGCACTCAGCAGAGCCTCCGCGGCAAGGGCGGCATCGATACGGCTGGCCACATCATCGGGCATGCGCGTGGGTCCCGGCAGAGTGCCGAGCAGCCCCCGGATCTCCTCCAGGGAGTCGTACACGTCGGCGCAGAGCACGCACTCGTCGAGGTGTCGTCGTACGTCCGCGGTGCGGGAAGGCGGGAGCAGCCCCTCGGAGAGGTCGGAGATCTCCGCGACATCCGGGTGCCCGGCCGTATCCGTCGTGGATGTCACGCTCGCCCACCTCCGCCCTTCACAGCAGCTGAATCGCTTGGTCCTGCATCGCGTGGGCCTGCATCGTGCGGTCCCGCTGCCGGTGGGACGGATGCCCCCTGCGTCCGGTTCCTTCCGCCGCCCGACTTGTTGCCGCCCCCGCCGCTTGCGTTGTCCGCACGGAGATGGGCGAGCAGCGGGAGCAGTCTGGCTCTGCCCCTTGCGCAGCGGCTCTTCACCGTGCCGACGGGTACATCGAGGACACGGGCAGCCTCTGCCACCGGGTAGCCCTGCATGTCCACCAGGACGAGAGCGGCGCGCTGGTCGGCCGGGAGCGTACTCAGTGCCGTCAGCAGCTCGCGGTGCAGATCGTTGCGCTCGGCCGGGGCGGAGGCGGACTCGTGCGGTTCGAGGAGCTGTTCCAGGCGTTCGGTGTCATCGACGGGAGACGTCTTCCTGGATGCGGCTTTGCGGACGCGGTCCAGACAGGCGTTCACCGTGATGCGGTGCAGCCAGGTTGTGACGGCCGACTGGCCGCGGAAGGTGTGAGCGGCCCGGTAGGCGGAGACCAGCGCGTCCTGGACGGCGTCAGCGGCCTCCTCGCGGTCTCCCAGCGTCCGCAGGGCGACCGCCCAGAGCCGGTCGCGATGGCGGCGCACGATCTCGCCGAAGGCCTCGGGGTCGCCCTCTACGTGACGGGTGAGGAGGTCCTGATCGCTTGCGTCGCCGTATTCGGTTTCATCGGCCATCGGACCCCCTCCCCTTCGTCGACGAACGTCAGCCGGTGAACTTCACGTCCGTGATGGCTTGCTTGTAGCCGGCGCCGCTGTACTGATCACCGGATGCGTAGGGCATTGCCGTGATCCAGAGCAGCACGTACTGGGTCTTCGCCTTCTTGCTGACCGTGATCTTCGCGCTGGTGCCGCTCGTCGTCATGGTCCCGATCTTCGTCATCGAATCCACCGACGTCGAGGGACTCATCGAGTCCGTCCCATAGAGGGTGATCGTCGTGTGATCACCGGGGTACCGGAGTCCTATCGAAGCCGCCGTGACGGTCTGCTGCGAACCGAGGTCGTAGACGATGCCGACGCCGGGCTTGAAGGCCGGCTTCATCTCCGGACCGTCCACGAAGCTCTTGCTCCGCCAATACGTCGAGCTGTCGCCGTCGTACGTCTTGTCCACGTCCCCGGGCGCCTGGGCGTCACCCTTCGCGACGTACTCCTGCGCGCCCTTGATGACGATCGGCTTGACCGGCTTGGTCTTGTCGGTGTCCTTGCCGTTGCCGTCCGGCGTCTTGGTCTGCTGTGTGTCGTCGGACTTGGCGTGTTTCATCAGGGCGTCCGCGAGCTGCCAGCTACCGAGGCCCAGGGCGGCGATCAGGAGGGCCGACACGGCCCACTTGAGGGCCCTGCCGGTGCGGCTCTGCAGCGGGGGCGGCGGGGCCGGTACGGGCTGCGTGGCGCCCATGTGGGGCGCGGGGCGGCCGTAGCCCTGCTGGTACGAGGTGCGCTGGTACTCCGGCGGGGCCGTGAACGCGGGCTCCGGCGGGCGGATGCGGGGCATCTCGGCGATCGCCTTCACCAGTTCCTCCGGCGTGGTGCACGGAGTCTCGTGGCGGGAGGCGGTCGCGCCGTCGTTGGCGAGCGCGCGCATGGCGAGCTCCGACAGGCCGCGGTGGACGCCGGCGCGTACCTGGTCGGGGGCGATCAGGCCGACCCCCTTGGGCAGCCCGGACAGACCGTAGGCGTCGTTGTCGTAGGGCCAGCGCTGGGTGAGCGTGGCGTAGAGGAGCGCCCCGATCGCCTCCGTGTCGGTGCGCTGCGGCGTGTCCGAGCTGATGCCGCGCAGCGCGGCGTTCACGGCAAGCCCACGGATGCGCCACTGGCCGGTCGAGGTGCGCAGCACGGCGCTGGGCGTCAGCCGCAGATGGGCGAGGCCCTCACGGTGCGCGGCGGCCATGGCCTGGGAGACCTGGCTGACCATCTGGTAGGCCTCGTGCACCTCCAGCGGGCCCGAGGCCAGCAGCGCGGTCAGCTCCGTGGCGTCCGGCAGCCACTCGTGCACCACATAGACGAGGTCGTTCTCCTCGACCGCGTCCAGGACCTGGACGAACCGGGGATCGCCCAGCAGGGCCGAGGAACGGGCCGCCGCCAGTACGGAACGGGCCCGTGGATGGTCGGCGGGCAGGAGATGCACACCGACGGCGCGGCGGAGTTTCTCGTCCACCGCACGCCAACTGCTGAAACCGTCCAGACGGGTGACACACTCTTCGAGGCGGTAACGCCCGGCGAGTTTGTGACCACTGTGCAGTTCGGGCGGTGAGGCCTTTCCGGGACTCTCGGTCCCGCCGCTCCCCTGTGCCTCTTCGCTGTCCGTCTCCCGCTCCCGGTTCTGGGCCACCCCGTCGGACGTGGACTGGCCCGCCTTGGCGGTCAGCGGCTCGTCGCCGCTGTTGTCTGCCACGTCGACGGCAGCCGTGCTCCGTTCCGCCACCGTCGTTCCCGCCTCCCCATTCGTTGCGCGCTGTCCGACGCAGAAACCAATTGTGCCCACAGTCCGGCGCTATGCACGACACACGGCGACGGACGATGGTTGTGCGCGTACCCCCGCCTCAGCGCCCCAGGCGCCCGCGGACCATTCCGACCATTGAGTTGAGTTCTTCGATGCGCATCTTCCGCGCGGCGACGTAGAAGACACCGAGCAGGGCGATGCCGCCCGCGAGGAGGGCTGCCAGGGAGCCCCCGACGCCCTGTCCGAGGGTGTGGCCGATGCCGTAGCAGGCCGCGCCGCTCAGCAGGGCCGCGGGCACCGAGGCGATGCCGAGACGGGCGTACGTCCGCAGGACGCGATTGCCGTCCAGGTCCCCGCCGAGCCGCTTGCGCAGCCGGCTCCAGGCGACACCCACGCCGATCGCGTAGGCGAGACCGTAGGAGGCGGCCATGCCGACCACGGCCCAGCGGGCCGGAAGCACGAAGTAGCACGCGGCGGATGCCACGGCGTTGACGGCGGCGACGATGACCGTGTTGTAGAAGGGGGTGCGCGTGTCCTCGTACGCGTAGAAGGCACGCAGGACGACGTACTGCACGGAGTACGGGATCAGGCCGAGGCCGAAGGCCATGAGCATGAAGCCCATGTTGGTGGCTTCGCTGGTGCCCGAAGAACCGAAGATCAGGGTGCACATCGGGATGCCGAGGGCGACGAAGCCGAAGGCGATCGGCACGATGGCCACAGCAGTCGTGCGCAGGCCCTGAGAGATGTCGTCACGGACGGCTCCGCTGTCTCCCTCATGGGCCGAACGGGCGATACGCGGAAGCAGCGCCGCCATCAACGAGACCGTGATGATGGCCTGCGGCAGGCCCCACACGAGCTGGGCGTTGGCGTAGGCGGAGAAGCCGACACCCTTGACCTTGCTGTCATTGGTGGCGGCGGTGGCCAGCTGGGTGACGACGAGGGCGCCCGCCTGGTTGGCGAAGACGAAGAGCACGGTCCACTTGGCGAGCATCGCGGCCTTGCCGAGGCCGTGGCCCTTCCAGTCGAAGCGCAGCCGCATCCGGAATCCGGTCTCGCGCAGATACGGAATCATCGCGAGGGCCTGCACGACGAGGCCGAGGAGGACGCCGACGCCGAGGAGCCGCTGCCCGTCCGGCGGGATGTTCGTGACCTCCATGCCGGAGTTCGCCGCGGTGCCGTACACCCAGATGAACATGCCGAGCGTCACGATGATGACGATGTTGTTCAGGACCGGGGTCCACATCATCGCGCCGAACTTCCCACGGGCGTTGAGGATCTGGCCCATCACCACGTGGATGCCCATGAAGAAGATCGTGGGCAGGAAGTAGCGGGTGAAGGTGACGGCGACGTCGTTGGCTGCCGGGTTGTCTGCGATCTTCACCGACAGCAGACGTACCAGCAGGGGCGCGGCGAAGACTGCGGCTGCGGTGAGTGCGCCGAGCGCCACCATGACGAGGGTCAGCAGCCGGTTGGCGAAGGCCTCGCCGCCGTCCTCGTCGTCCTTCATGGCGCGTACCAGCTGCGGCACGAAGACCGAGTTGAGACCGCCGCCCACGGTGAGGATGTAGATCATCGTCGGCAGCTGGTACGCGACCTGGAAGGAGTCGCCGAGGAAGCCGATACCCAGGGCCGAGACGATCAGTGCGGAGCGGATGAAGCCGGTGAGCCGGGACACCAGCGTGCCCGCCGCCATCACCGCGCTCGACTTCAGCAGGCCCGACGCGCGTCCGCCGGACTTCTTCGCGGCGGGCGCCGGTTCGGGCGCGGGGGCCTGCGGGGCGGCCGGAGACGGTTCCTGGGTCGGCGACGGTACGCCGGGCGCGGCGACGGATGTACGGGTACCTGCCTGGCCCTGGTCGCGGAAGAGGTGAGCGAAGGCGTCGGGCTCGTGCTGCTGATCGCCGGCCTGGGTCACGAGGTCGTCCACGCCGACGAACTGGGTCGTGCGGGCGTCCTCGCCGAAGGGCAGGTGCCGCGTCGGGCCCGCGGGCTCCGGCGGGGGCGTCTGGGCCCACACACGGGGGTCGGGGGTGTACTGCGTGGTGGGCGGCTGGGCGTAGAGCGGCTGCTGGGGGTAGTAGGAGCCCGGGGGCGGCGGGGGGTGCGCCGCGCGGTCGTAGAGCGCCTCGGTCACCGGATCCTGGGCCGCGAGGTCCTGCGCCCGGTACGGGTCCTGGGTGTAGGCGTCCTGGAAGTACATGTCCTGGTACTGCCCCTGCGGCTGCTGGGCGGGGTCGGCCGGTGGCCCCTCCGGGTACCCCTCGGGGTAGCCGGCGTCCGCCATGCCCTGGTCAGGGTAGCCCGAGCCGCCCGCGGCCTGGTCCGGGTAGCCCTCGGGGTAGCCCGAGTTGCCCGCGCCCTGGCCGCGGTCACCGTCGTACGGCGCGTTCATGGTTACCCCACCTCATCGTCCCCGGGCCCACCGGCCACGACATCGCTCAACGGTCCACTCTCTCACCCGTGCCGGACGGGTCGGTGCTTTCCGGTGCGGTGTCCGGTGTCGGGTCACTCGGGTGCTCCGGGGCGTCTGCCCCGGACTCCGTCGTGGACTCCCCGTCGGGACCGTCCTTGGAGCGCTCGGTGTCCTCAGTAGTGTCTACGGCGCCCTCGGCGTCCTTGTTCACGCCGTTCAGGGCCTCGGCCCCGCCCTCGGTGTCGGGGGTGTCCTCCTGCTCCTCCTCGGCCTGGCGGGCTGCCGCGCGCTTGCGCTGGGTGTACATCCGGAATCCGGCGAGCACGAGCAGCAGGACGCCACCGCCGATGACCAGCATCACCGTAGGTGTGATCTCGGTGACCTTCACTTCGAACTTGACGGGGGGACCGTACGCCTGGCCGTCGTCCGTGAACAACTGCGCGACGACCGTCACCGGACCGTTGGCCTTGGCGGAGGTGGTGAACTTCACCGACTGGCTGTGCTCGCCCGCGACCTGGATCGGCCGCTCGTCGAAGGCGTCGTCGCCGATCTTGAGCCGGGTCGGCTGCTGTGAGGTGAGACGCAGCACCAGGTGGTGGACGCCCTGCACGAGGTTGTTCTGCACCGTCACGGGGATCGTGGCGCTGCGGCCCGACAGTTTCGCGTCGGACTTGTCGATGAGCCTGACGAGACCGGTGAGGTCGTGGAGGTACGACTCGACGCCCTCGCGGAAGGGCGCCGCCTGGTCGGCACGGCCGCGCCAGGACGTCGACATCCCCCGGTCTATGGCCCGACCGAAGGGGGTGACCACGCGGGACTTGTCGGTGAGGACGACCTTGAAGTTGTCGAGCATGCCCTGTGTGCGCTGGATCTGCTCGAAGGCCGACCGCGGCAGCTCCTGCTTGCGCAGCGAGGAGGGGTACGAGGACGCCGAGGGCACCTGTGTGGTGGCGCTCGGGTCCGGCTTGGCCTTGGCCGCCGCGGAGAGGTTCTGGGAGGCGGACCAGTTGCCGTCCTGGAGGGCCCTCACCGCCGTCGCCATGGTCTGGGCCTGGCTCACGGAGGGCGTGCGTTGCGGGGCGACGACGATGCTCCGCTGATTGCTCGGCTCCTGCAGATCGACCATCAGGCTCTGGGCCAGGAATTCCTGCACGGCGAGCGTCGAGTTGTCGGCCTTCGCCATGTCGCCCTCGAACGCGGTCGACAGTCTGGAGTCCGCGACCACCGCCGTCGTGCCGCCCCCGATGGGGCGGGCGGCGGTGGGCGTGTAGGTCAGCCCGCCGGTCTCGCGCAGGCTGTCGCTGCGGGCGATCACCTTGTCGGCACCTGCGGAGGTAGCGACCTTGACGATCGACGGATCGACGGCGCCCTCGGCGGGCCAGGCGAAGTCCGTGTTCGGCTTCACATGGAGGATCGTCTGCACCGTGCTGGAGGCCACGTCCGTGGCGTCCTTGAGGTGGCTCAGGGAGCCCGTGACGTCCTTGCCGTTGTGCGCCAGCGACGCGAGGTCGGGGTCGGCGAAGGGGAGAGCGACGACTTCCTCTTCCTTGTCCGCGACGGTCTTCTCGAGCTTGTCGAGCCACGCCTTGGCGACTGCCTGGTTCTTGCCTGCCGTCGTGGTGTCGCCGTTCTTGATCTGGTAGCTGCGCGTCATGGCGTCGACGGAGGCCAGCAGGTCCGGGTCGAGGACCCAGGTGACGTCGAGGTCGCTGCCCAGGGACAGGAGCTGGTCCAGGCGCCCGCCGGGGGAGATCTCCTTGGCCAGGTCGTCGTTCTGGAAGACGGGCGTCTGCTGCGCGTCCGAGCCGGTCTCCGCCCGCAGGTGGACCGTCGAGATCAGCGGCCAGAGATACGTCGTCTTCGTCTTCGTGTCGGCGCCGGCGGGCTGCCAGGGCAGGAACGTCCGCTTGATGCCGAGCACCTGGTCCCACGGCTGCGCGGCGGTCTGGCCGGTGAGGGAGACGCCGAGCTGGTACACGCCGTCGGAGTCGAGGTTCAGGTCCTTGACGGGCACCGAGATGCTGAAGTGCTGCGAGACGCCCGCGGCGAGCTTGGAGAACTTCTCGACGTATTTGCCGCCGACCTCCAGGGGGTCCGGGCCCAGCTGGAACCCGGTGCGCTTCTCCGCGTCGTCGATGGCGACCCGGCCCTGGAGGGTCGGGCCCACGCGCAGGCCCACGTGTGCGCCCGTGACCGTCTGCTTGCCCTTGTTGGTGACCGAACCGGAGACGGTGATCGTGTCGCCGTCCGTGGGCGCGCTGGGGGTCAGCGAGTCGAGGGAGATGTCCACCGTGCCGGACCCGGTGGCGTCGGCCACAGCGGCCGTCTGAGCGGCGTGTGCGGCCGGGGAAGCGGGCAGCTGGAGCACGCCGGCCAGCAGGGGCGCACCGGCCAGCAGTGTGCCGGTGCGCCGCAGCCACCGGCGGGCAGGTGAGGGACTCATCCCCTGGAAGTCTGCCGCCTCGGCCACGCGCTCGTCCGTCCCTCGTCATTGTCAGTGGTCGTCGGAATGTGCGTCCACGCATGGTAACGATGCGCGCTGAGGGGAAGTGCCGCGGACCGCTCCACAAGATCAGGAGACAGGGTCGAGTGTCCTGTATGCGTAAGTATTGATCCCCCTATGAGAAGGGGATGGCTGTGCGCGTTTTATGGAGGCGCCCGCGAGTGCCTCGGCCACGTACCCTTTTCTGTTGTGCCGAACGCCAACGAAGACAACCCCAGTGCCCTGAGTCAGGTGCAGCGCCGCGCGGTGAGTGAACTGCTGCGGGTGTCCCCTGTCGCCGACGACCTCGCCCGCCGTTTCCAGGAGGCGGGGTTCTCACTCGCTTTGGTCGGTGGCTCGGTCCGGGACGCGCTCCTTGGCCGGCTCGGCAATGATCTGGACTTCACGACCGACGCCCGCCCCGATGACGTACTGAAGATCGTGCGGCCCTGGGCGGACGCCGTCTGGGAGGTCGGGATCGCCTTCGGCACCGTTGGCGCGCAGAAGGACGCCCGCGTGGACGACGTACAGGAGTCCTTCCAGATCGAGATCACGACGTACCGCTCCGAGGCGTACGACCGGACCTCGCGCAAGCCCGAGGTGTCCTACGGCGACTCGATCGAGGAAGACCTCGTGCGCCGTGACTTCACCGTGAACGCGATGGCCGTGGCGCTGCCGGAGAAGGCGTTCATCGATCCGTACGGCGGTCTGGACGACCTGTCCACGCGGGCGCTGCGCACTCCGGGTACGCCCGAGGAGTCCTTCTCCGACGATCCGCTGCGGATGATGCGGGCCGCGCGGTTCGCCGCGCAGCTCGACTTCGAGGTGGCCCCCGACGTCGTCGCCGCGATGACGGACATGGCCGGGCGCATCGAGATCGTCTCGGCGGAGCGGGTGCGGGACGAGCTGAACAAGCTGATCCTTTCCGCCCACCCGCGCAAGGGTCTGACGCTGCTCGTGGACACCGGTCTCGCCGACCATGTGCTGTCGGAGCTTCCCGCGCTGCGGCTGGAGCGTGATGAGCACCACCGGCACAAGGACGTCTACGACCACACGCTGATCGTCCTGGAACAGGCCATGGCGCTCGAGGAGAATGGTCCGGACCTGACGCTCCGGCTCGCCGCGCTGCTGCACGACATCGGCAAGCCGAGGACGCGGCGCTTCGAGAAGGACGGGCGGGTCTCCTTCCACCACCACGAGATGGTGGGCGCGAAGATGACCAAGAAGCGGATGACGGCGCTCAAGTACTCCAACGACCTCGTGAAGGACGTCTCGCGTCTGGTCGAGCTTCATCTGCGTTTTCACGGATACGGCACCGGCGAGTGGACGGACTCCGCGGTCCGTCGCTATGTACGTGACGCGGGGCCGCTCCTCGACCGCCTCCACAAGCTGACCCGCTCCGACTGCACTACGCGCAACAAGCGCAAGGCGACGGCGCTCTCTCAGGCGTATGACGGCCTGGAGGAGCGCATCGCCGAGCTCCAGGAGCAGGAGGAGCTGGACGCGATCCGTCCTGACCTCGACGGCAACCAGATCATGGAGATCCTGGGCATCGGCCCCGGCCCGGCGATCGGCCAGGCGTACAAGTTCATGCTGGAGCTGAGGCTGGAGAACGGGCCGATGGAGCACGACGCGGCGGTGACGGCACTCAAGGAGTGGTGGGCCGAGCAGGGCTGAGGCTCACAGAACGGGCCGTGTGGGGTCATGTTTCACGTGAAACATGACCCCGGGTCTGTACCGGAGAACGCCAAGGGGCGGTGTTTCACGTGAAACACCGCCCCTTGTGTATCGGCGACGCCCTTACTTGGCGGAGTACTCCGACAGGCAGAGGGTGAAGTCGTCCTTACCGGTCTCGGTGTACTCGGCGTACTTGGTACGGTCGCAGCCGGAGTTGTCGCTCTTCTTTTCTGCGACCTTGTACTTGGCCTTGGAGCTGGTGCAGTCCACGACCTTGAGGCCGGGGTCCGTGGAGTTGTTCGGGTTGCTGATGCTCATGCAGTCACCGACCTTGGCGGTGTCGGGGTCGTGGCGGCTCGTTATGTAGCCGACGCCGGCAGCTATGAGCGCACAGACCACGATGACGATGCGCAGGTACCACTTGACGCCGCGCTTCGGACGCTGCGGTGCGACCGGAGCGTAGGGAATCGGTCCCTGCTGCGGGAAGCCCGGCTGGGCGGGCTGCTGGGGATACCCCTGCGGCGGCGGTCCGTACGGAGCCTGGCCCTGGGGCGGCTGTCCGTAGGGCTGCTGGCCCTGGGCGAACGGGTTCTGGCCCTGGGGCGGCGGAGTGGTCACTTAGGGGTCCCCCTAGAACGTAAGCGCGTGGCGTGAATAAGACGCACGTAAGTTATCGGGACCGACTGACAACGCAGTAGCCCAGAGAGGCTCTGTGGCCCTGATGTGACACTTACTGCATCTCAAAGCGGGCCATAGCAACAGCAATTGCTGCGTAGACCGCGGCCAGTGTGACGACGAGAAGAGCTGAGCGCCCGTCAGGAGGCAGCATCAGGGCGGCTACTGCGGCCGCGCCGACGAAGGCGACGTTGAACAGGACGTCGTAGACGGAGAAGATCCGGCCGCGGTAGCCGTCGTCGACCGAGGACTGCACGATCGTGTCGGTGGCGATCTTCGCGCCCTGTGTGGTCAGGCCGAGAACGAAGGCGGCGGCCAGCATGGGCGCCGCCTCGAAAGGGAGACCGAGCGCGGGTTCCAGGACCGCCGCCGTGGCCGCGCACGCGGCGATCCAGCCGCCGGCGCCCAGTCGTCCCACCGCCCAGGGCGTCACCACGGCCGCGACGAAGAAACCCGCCCCGGAGATGCCCACCGCCAGGCCCAGCAGGGCGATCCCGCCGTCGGAGCCGGACGACCAGGCGTACCGGCACAGCATCAGCACCATGACGGTCAGGGCGCCGTAGCAGAAGCGCATCAGGGTCATCGACAAGAGCGCCCAGGCCGCCTCCCGCCGCGCGGGCTCGGCGAGATGGCGCACACCGGCCGCGAGGCCGCGCGCGGTGCCGGTGAGCGCCGTGCGCAAGCTCGGCTGCACCAACTCCTGGTCGGGGCCGAGCAGTTCCGGTGCCATGCGCAGTGAGGCGAGTGCCGCGCACAGGTAGAGGGCCGCACCGAGAAGGACGACCGCCGCGTCCGAGTCCGAGGCGACCAGTCGTACGACGAACGCGAGACCGCCGCCCGCGGTCGCGGCGAGTGTTCCGGCGGTGGGCGACAGGGCGTTGGCCATGACCAGTCGGTGGGAGTCGACGACGCGGGGCAGGGCGGCCGAGAGCCCTGCGAGGATGAACCGGTTGACCGCGGTGACACACAGCGCGGAGACGTAGAAGAGCCAGTCGGGGACATGGCTCAGCATCAGCACGGCCGTCACACAGGCCAGCGCGGTCCGCAGCAGATTGCCGTACAGGAGGACCTGGCGCCGCCGCCAGCGGTCCAGCAGGACCCCGGCGAACGGGCCGACCAGGGAGTACGGCAGGAGCAGTACCGCCATCGCGGAGGCGATCGAGGCCGCTGAGGTCTGCTTCTCCGGTGAGAAGACGACGTACGTGGCGAGCGCGACCTGGTAGACGCCGTCGGCGCCCTGGGACAGCAACCGGACACCGAGCAGGCGTCTGAAGCCCTGGAAGCGCAGGAGGACGCGCAGGTCACGCACGACAGCCATGGGGCACAGCCTCACATACGAGGAGGGTCCCCGAGTCAAAGACCCAGGGACCCTCGACGGGCAGGAGCGAAAAGCCCCTCGGCGCTCCGCGCCGTGTCTCGCCGGCGCTCGGAGGCCTCTGTCTCGTTAGCGCTCGACCTCGCCCTTGATGAACTTCTCGACGTTGGCGAAGGCCTCGTCGTCGAAGTACTGAACCGGCGGGGACTTCATGAAGTACGAGGACGCCGACAGGATCGGGCCACCGATGCCGCGGTCCTTGGCGATCTTCGCGGCGCGCAGGGCGTCGATGATGACACCCGCGGAGTTCGGGGAGTCCCAGACCTCGAGCTTGTACTCCAGGTTCAGCGGGACGTCACCGAAGGCGCGGCCCTCGAGACGCACGTACGCCCACTTGCGGTCGTCCAGCCAGGCCACGTAGTCCGAGGGACCGATGTGGACGTTCTTCTCGCCCAGGTCGCGGTCGGGGATCTGCGAGGTGACGGCCTGCGTCTTCGAGATCTTCTTGGACTCGAGGCGGTCGCGCTCCAGCATGTTCTTGAAGTCCATGTTGCCGCCCACGTTGAGCTGCATCGTGCGCTCAAGACGGACACCGCGGTCCTCGAACAGCTTCGCCATCACACGGTGCGTGATGGTGGCGCCGACCTGCGACTTGATGTCGTCGCCGACGATCGGGACGCCCGCCTCGGTGAACTTGTCCGCCCACTCCTTGGTACCGGCGATGAAGACCGGGAGAGCGTTGACGAAGGCGACCTTGGCGTCGATGGCGCACTGGGCGTAGAACTTCGCCGCGTCCTCGGAACCGACGGGCAGGTAGCAGACGAGGACGTCGACCTGCTTGTCCTTGAGGATCTGGACGACGTCGACCGGCGTCTCGGCGGACTCCTCGATGGTCATGCGGTAGTACTTGCCGAGACCGTCGAGGGTGTGGCCGCGCTGGACCGTGACGCCCTTGTTCGGGACGTCGCAGATCTTGATGGTGTTGTTCTCGCTGGCACCGATGGCGTCGGAGAGGTCGAGGCCGACCTTCTTCGCGTCGACGTCGAAGGCGGCGACGAACTCGACGTCACCGACGTGGTAGTCGCCGAACTGGACGTGCATCAGACCCGGGACCTTGGCCGCCGGGTCGGCGTCCTTGTAGTACTCGACGCCCTGCACCAGCGAGGCGGCGCAGTTGCCCACGCCGACGATGGCTACGCGAACCGAACCCATTCCGGTTGCTCCCTGTGTGTACGAGGTGAAGCCCCGACTGGACCTCACGTGGTGGTGTCGTCGGACGGATCCGGCCGGGAGTGGTCCCGGTGCCGGGGCAGGCCGCCCGTCTCTCCAGATGTGCTGTTCTGCTGAGCGGAGCCTTCGAAGGCGCCCGGGGAGCTGCCTTCGGAGACACCTTGGGAGGTGCCTCCGGAGGCGGAATCCTTGACGTCCCGTCCCGCTCGCTCGCTCTCGATGAGCTCGTTCAGCCAGCGCACTTCGCGCTCCACGGACTCCATTCCGTGGCGCTGGAGCTCAAGGGTGTAGTCGTCGAGGCGCTCCCTGGTACGTGCCAGAGAGGCACGCATCTTCTCCAGGCGCTCCTCGAGCCGACTGCGGCGGCCCTCCAGTACGCGCATGCGCACGTCGCGTGACGTCTGCCCGAAGAACGCGAAACGAGCCGCGAAGTGCTCGTCCTCGTACGCGTCGGGTCCCGTCTGCGAGAGCAGCTCCTCGAAGTGCTCTTTACCTTCTGCCGTCAACCGATAGACGATTTTGGCGCGGCGCCCCGCGAGGGGAGCGGCGAGGGCGTCCTCGGTGGTGCTCCCCGATTCCTCGATCAACCAGCCGCTCGCGACCAGCGTCTTGAGGCAGGGGTAGAGCGTCCCGTAGCTGAACGCACGGAACACACCCAGTGACGTATTGAGTCGTTTGCGCAGCTCATAGCCGTGCATCGGGGACTCGCGAAGCAGACCGAGGACGGCGAACTCGAGGATCCCGGAACGCCGGCTCATATCGCCTCCTCGCTGTCGCGGCCTCCCCGGCACGTTCTTTATGCCGAGCTGATGTATCGACTCGATACATCAGCACGATAGATCGGCCGTCCGTCTGCGACAAGGGGGGCCATGGTGAACGGCGTCACATCACCGATTCATACGAAGCAAGTTGCCTGATTTGGGGTGAACTTCAAGATTAGGGGGGTTTTGACGGTGCGTAGTCTGTGCGCCATGCAAAACGACCGGGAACCGAGTGACGCCTGAGGGCGTCCTCGTCCCTGGTGCAGTACGGGTGAATGCGCAAACGACCGCATCCGTACTTCGGGGGGACCGGAAACCAGCTGCCGTTTCCAGGCGCGCACAGGTGCGCCTGCCCGAGGAGTAATCGTTCGATGAGCGAGCACCGTCGCAAACCGTCGCAGCCACAGGGCGGCGGACGTGCCGCGGCCCGACGCGGCCAGACCGGCCCGTCCTCCGGCCGCCGTGCGGCACCGCGAGGCGCCACCGGGTCCCCTTCCGACTCCTATGAGTCGGGAGGTGAGGAGGAGCGCCCGTACACCGGCCGCGCCGAGGCCCGGCGTGCAGCCCAGAGAAGCAGCGGTGGCGGCCGGCGCCGAGGCGCCGACGCCACAGGGCCCGGCGGTCGCCGCGGCGGTCCTGACGGACCCGGGCGCGCGCGGGCCTCTGGGCCTGTAAAGAAGCGTTTCATCGACTACCCCCGCGCGGGTAAGTCGGGAGCCGGGCGCTGGATGCCCTCCTGGAAGCTGGTGACCGGGCTGTTCATCGGCTTCTGCGGGAGCCTGGTGGCCGTGGCCGGTATCGGGTACGCGATGGTGAGTGTCCCGAACATCGCGGACACCGCCACGGCGCAGAACAACGTCTACTACTGGGCGGACGGCACCCAGATGGTCGCCACCGGTGGTGAGACGAACCGCCAGATCATCAACTACGAGCAGATTCCCCCGGCGATGCGGTACGCCGTCATCTCACAGGAGAACAAGACCTTTGAGACCGACAGCGGCGTCGACCCGAGGGGTATTGCGCGCGCCTTCTTGAACATGGCCAAGGGCGGCCAGACGCAGGGTGGCTCCACCATCACCCAGCAGTACGTCAAGAACGCGATGCTGAACGACCAGTCGCAGACGATCTCCCGGAAGTTCAAGGAGATCTTCGTCGCGATCAAGGTCGGCGCCACGGTCGACAAGAAGAAGATCATGGCCGGCTACCTGAACTCCGCGTACTACGGTCGCGGGGCCTACGGGATCCAGGCGGCCGCGCGCGCGTACTTCAACAAGGACGCCGAGTACCTCGATCCGAGCCAGTGCGCCTTCCTGGCGGCGATGCTCAAGGGCGCCACGTACTACGACCCGGCGGGTGCGACATCGCTCGACGCTGCCGCCACTCCCGAGGCCAACACGAAGCGGGCCACGGCCCAGTGGTCGGACACTCTGGATAAAGAGGTCAAATACGGCCACCTGAGTGCCACGGAGCGGGCCAAGTACAGGACGCTCCCCAAGGCACAGAACCCGCGGTCGAACACTCGACTAAGCGGCCAGATCGGCTATCTCGTCGATCTCGCCAAGGCGTACGTCATCAACAACACCAAGATCACCGCGAACCAGCTTCAGCAGGGCGGCTACTCGATCAAAACGACCTTCGACAAGAAGAAGGTCAATGCGCTCGAAAAGGCCGTGGCGGAAGTCCGCAAGAAGAAGATAGACCCCAAGCTGCGGCCGAAGACGGACACGTACGTCCAGTTCGGCGGGGCCTCCGTCGACCCGTCCACGGGCGCGATCAGGGCCATCTACGGCGGCGAGGACGCGACCAAGCACTTCACGAACAACGCCGACCAGACCGGTGCCCAGGTGGGTTCGACGTTCAAGCCGTTCGTACTCGCGGCCGCCATGCAGTGGGGTGTGAAGAATCCCGACCTGGGGTCGTCGCAGTCGCAGGGCCAACGCACGGTGGTCTCTCCGAAGAGCCTGTACAGCGGCAAGAACAAGCTCAAGATCAAGAACTACGACCACTCCGTCTGGACCGACAAGGACGGCAAGGAGTGGCTCCAGACCAACGACGGAAACGAGTCGTACAACCCGCCGAGTTACAAGATCGATCTCCGCGAGGCGATGAGGGAGTCCGTGAACTCCGCCTACGTGCAACTCGGTATGGACGTGGGCCTGGACAAGGTCGAGCAGGCCGTGCTGAAGGCGGGCATCCTCAAGACCAGTCTGGCGAGCTCCAACTTTCCCTCGTTCTCCATTGGTACCTCCGACCCCAGTGCGATCCGTATGGCCGGCGCGTACGCCACCTTCGCGGACAGCGGCCAGCAGCACGATCCGTACTCGGTCGACAGGATCACCAGCAAGGACGGCACGGTGTTCGAGCACAGCAGTGTCGCCAAGGCGAAGGAAGCCTTCTCTTCGCAGGTCGCGGACAACGTCACCGACGTGCTGAAGACGGTTGTCGACAAGGGAACCGGCACCGCCGCCCAGCTGACCGGCCGCGAGGTGGCCGGCAAGACGGGTACGACCGACGGCAACAAGTCGGCGTGGTTCGTCGGATACACCCCGCAGTTGTCGACCTCGATCGGCATGTACCGCTTGGACGACGACGCGTCCAACAAGAGCCGCACGTTCCTGGAGATGTACGGCACGGGCGGCGAGAAGAAGATCCACGGTGCCTCGTTCCCGGCCCAGATCTGGCACGACTACATGGAGCAGGCGCTCAAGGGCACGCAGGCGGAGCCCTTCCCGACGCCTCAGCCCATCGGAACGGTCCTCAACGACACCCCGAGCCCGTCCGCGACCCCGTCGACCACACCGTCGCCGTCGGCGAGCCCATCGGCGAGTACCTCGCCGAGCCCGTCCCTCAGCAGCTCGCCCACGGCCTCGCCGACCGACACCTGCGGCAACTTCAGCTGGAATTGTGGGAACAACGGTGGGACGGACTCCGGGAGCAGCGGCGGTCCGACCGGAAGCACGTCACCCACACCGACGGTGACCAATACCAACGGGAACACCAGAGGTAATGGCAACGGCGGCATCTTCGCCGGACAGAATGGCGGATAGACAGACGCGAAGCCCGAAGAGCAGGGGCCGTCAGCTGTGGCTGGCGGCCCCTGCTCTGTGCGTGCGGGTCGAACGTTCTGCGCGTGCGGGTCGAAATGCGCAGCCGTGCCTCGCTCACCCGGCGGCAACGTGGGCGCCGGACGGTAAGAGCTTCACTGCCCCTGCGGCCATTCTCAGACGCGTACGGCAGGATGTGCGCCATGCCCAGTGCAGAGACGACGCGAACGAGCGTGCGCGAGCCGGAGCCGGTGCGGCCGACCAAGGACGACGAGGTCGCCGCGGCCGGGAGTGAGCTGATCGGCGGCCCCATCGGACGGAGAGCGCTGCTGGGGGCGTCCTGGTGGACCCCGGTACGCGTGATCGCGCTCGTCGCGATCGGCATGTTCGCCCTCGGCATGGTGCAGAAACTGCCCTGCTACGACAGCGGCTGGTTCTTCGGGGCCAGCACGCAGTACACGCACGCGTGCTACTCGGACATCCCGCACCTCTACCAGGGACGCGGTTTCGCCGACGGGCTCGTGCCGTACTTCGACAAGCTCCCCGGCGACATGGACTACCTCGAGTATCCGGTCCTGACCGGTCTGTTCATGGAGGTCGCGGCCTGGCTCACGCCGGGCGGCGGCAGCATCCAGCACCAGGAGCAGATCTACTGGATGGTCAACGCCGGGATGCTCATGGTGTGCGCGGCGGTCATCGCCGTATGCACCGCGCGCACCCACCGCCTGCGCCCCTGGGACGGCCTCCTGGTCGCCCTCGCGCCCGCCTTCGCGCTCACGGCCACCATCAACTGGGACCTCCTCGCGGTGGCCCTGCTGGCCGCCGCGATGCTCATGTGGTCGCGTGGCCGCTCCCTCGCCTTCGGCATCCTGCTCGGGCTCGCCACGGCCGCCAAGTTCTACCCGTTCCTGCTCATGGGACCGCTGCTCGTGCTGTGCTGGCGGGCGGGCAAGTGGCGGGAGTTCGGGAACGCGCTCATGGGCGCGGTCGGAGCCTGGCTCGTGGTGAACCTTCCCGTGATGTACCTCGCGCCGGAAGGCTGGGCGAAGTTCTACAGCTTCAGCCAGACCAGGGGGATCGACTTCGGTTCGGTCTTCCTGTTCATCTCCACCTGGTGGAAGATCCCGATCAGCTACCAGACGGCGAACGCTTGGGCGCTGGTCATGATGCTGCTCGTCTGCGTAGCCATGGCCGCGCTCGCGCTCACCGCCCCGCGCCGCCCCCGCTTCGCCCAGCTTGCCTTCCTGATCGTCGCGGCCTTCATCCTCACCAACAAGGTCTACTCGCCCCAGTACGTGCTGTGGCTGATCCCCCTGGCCGCGCTGGCCCGGCCGAAGTGGCGGGACTTCCTGATCTGGCAGGCGTGCGAGGTCGCGTACTTCCTGGGGATCTGGCTGTACCTCGCGTACACGACCAGCGGGGAAGCCCACAAGGGCCTCTCCTCCCACGGGTACCAGTTCGCGATCGCCGCCCACCTCGTGGGCACGTTGTATCTGTGCGCCGTGGTCGTACGCGACATCCTCATGCCGGAGCGGGACGTCGTGCGCAGGGCGGGCGAGGACGATCCCTCGGGAGGCGTCCTGGACGGCGCGGAGGACGTCTTCGTGCTCGGCGCGGCGGCCCATCCACCGCGGCACGCGGCCCACTTCGAGGGGCCTCAGGTGGAATGGGGCGGCAACGGCGGGGGGCCGGCCCCGGAGGACAGTTCGCTCTGAGTGAACAGAGCTCGGCCCGGATCCGCCGGGCAACGCGAAAGGCCGTACACAGTGTGTGTACGGCCTTTCGCGTTGTGTCCCCAGGGGCAGGAGCACGGGCAGGTGCTCGTGTCCCGGGATCAGCGCTCCACGATGCGGTCGAACTGCGTGGTGGTGTGCCGCAGATGGGCCACCAGCTCGTCGCCGACCCGCGGCTCCGTGGCGTCCGACGGCACGAAGAGGATCGACACCTGCATGTGCGGCGGCTCGGCGAACCAGCGCTGCTTGCCGGCCCAGACGAACGGAGAAAGGTTCCGGTTGACCGTCGCCAGGCCGGCCCGGGCGACGCCCTTGGCGCGCGGCATGACGCCGTGCAGAGCCTTCGGGGCCTCCAGGCCCACTCCGTGCGACGTACCGCCCGCCACGACGACCAGCCAGCCGTCGGAGGCCGTCTTCTGCTGCCGGTAGCCGAAGCGGTCGCCCTTGGAGACACGGGTGACGTCCAGGACGGCTCCGCGGTACTCGGTCGCCTCGTGGTCCCCCAGCCACAGCCGGGTGCCGATACGGGCGCGGAAGCGGGTCTGCGGGAACTGCTGCTGCAGCCGCGCGAGCTCATCGGCCTTGAGGTGGCTGACGAACATCGTGTGCAGCGGCAGACGGGCCGCGCGCAGACGGTCCATCCAGCCGATGACCTCCTCGACGGCGTCCGACCCGTCGGTGCGGTCCAGCGGCAGGTGGATGGCGAAGCCCTCCAGCCGGACGTTCTCTATGGCGGAGTGCAGATGCGGCAGATCCTGCTCGCTGACACCGTGCCGCTTCATCGAGGACATCACCTCGATGACGACACGGGCGCCCACGAGGCCGTACACGCCGTCGATGGACGACACCGAGCGGATGACACGGTCGGGCAGCGGTACGGGCTCCTCGCCCCGCCTGAACGGCGTCAGGACCAGCAGATCGCCGCCGAACCAGTCCTTGATCCGGGCGGCCTCGTACGTGGTGCCGACGGCCAGGATGTCCGAGCCGAGACGGGTGGCCTCGTCGGCGAGCCGCTCGTGGCCGAAGCCGTAGCCGTTGCCCTTGCAGACGGGGACGAGCCCCGGAAACTGCTCGGACACCTGCTTGTGGTGTGCCCGCCAGCGCGCGGTGTCGACGTAGAGCGTGAGCGCCATGGCCGGTCCCGGAACCTTTCTCGTGGCTGCGGTGAATCAGAGGTAGGGAAATTGTGGCGGATCCGCCGGACCGACGGGGCGACGCCGGGCCGGATGGGGGCTCGGCATGCGCTCCGGACTGGCTCAGCGGCGCGACGTGTACAGGCTCAGTGTCGCGGCATGTACTGGCTCAGCGTCGCGACATGTAGATGTCGAGTGCCTTGTGGAGCAGCTTGTTGAGCGGGAAGTCCCACTCGCCGAGGTACTCGGCGGCCTGCCCGCCCGTGCCCACCTTGAACTGGATCAGACCGAAGAGGTGGTCCGTCTCGTCCAGCGAGTCGGAGATGCCGCGCAGGTCGTAGACGGTCGCACCCAGGGCGTATGAGTCGCGCAGCATCCGCCACTGCATCGCGTTCGAGGGCCGGAACTCACGCCCGATGTTGTCCGACGCGCCGTACGAGTACCAGACGTGGCCGCCGACGACCAGCATCGTGGCCGCGGACAGGTTCACGCCGCCGCGCCGGGCGAAGTAGAGCCGCATCCGGTTGGGGTCCTCGGTGTTGAGGGCCGACCACATGCGCTGGAAGTACGACAGCGGGCGCGGCCGGAAGTGGTCGCGGATCGCCGTGATCTCGTACAGCCGCTGCCACTCCTCGAGGTCGTGGTAGCCGCCCTGGACGACCTCGACGCCCTCCTTCTCGGCCTTCTTGATGTTGCGCCGCCACAGCTGGTTGAAGTTCTTGTGGACCTCTTCCAGGGAGCGGTTGGCCAGCGGTACCTGGAAGACGTAGCGGGGCTGTACGTCGCCGAAGCCGGCGCCTCCGTCCTCACCCTGCTGCCAGCCCATGCGGCGCAGCTTGTCGGCGACCTCGAAGGCGCGCGGCTCGATGAAGTCCGCCTCGATGTCACGCAGGCGCTTCACGTCCGGGTTCTGGATGCCGCCCTTGATGGACGTGGCCTCCCAGCGCCGGATGATCACCGGCGGGCCCATCTTCACGGAGAAGGCGCCCTGCTGCTTGAGGTGCGCGAGCATCGGCTGCAGCCACTCGTCGAGGTTCGGCGCGTACCAGTTGATGACCGGACCCTCGGGGAGGTAGGCGAGGTAGCGCTTGATCTTGGGCAGCTGGCGGTACAGCACCAGCCCGGCGCCCACCATCCCGCCGGTCCGCTCGTCGAACCAGCCGAGGCTCTCGGAGCGCCACTCCGCCTTGACATCGGCCCATGCCGGAACCTGCATGTGGCTCGCCGCGGGCAGGCTCTGGATGTAGGCCAGATGCTGCTCTCGGCTGATGGTCCTCAGGGTCAGGCTCATTCGGGGCGCTCCTCGGGCTGGTGTGTCCCCATGGGTACAGGGGCTCCGGCTCTCGCGCCGAAGCCTACTGCGCCCTGGGAGCGCCCCGACTGGCCGCACTGAACCTGCGTCCCGACCGAAGGGTGGTCAGGACGTTCTGGGGTGATGTGTCCGCCTGTTTCGGCAGGAGGTGGTGTCTCCGGCCGCCCGGACGAGGTTGTGTCCGTGTCCGGCTGCCCGGCCCGCAGAACGGGTCCGGGTGCCTCAGCCGATGATGCCGCCGAAGAGGCCGCCGTGCGCCATGCCGAGGAAGAAGCCGACGGCCGAGGCACCGAGACCCAGGATCAGGCCGAAGCGCTCCCGGGTCGTCTCCGAGATGAACTGCCCGGAGGCTCCGGTGATGATCCCGATCAGGCCTGCCCACGAGCTGATGAGATGCAGGCTGTTGAAGGCTGCCGTGATGAGAGCGGTGACTCCGAGCACCAGAGTCACCGCGAGCAGCGTGTCTTGGAGGGGGTGGGGCTTGTGGTCCGTCGCGAACAGAGAGCCGGCAACGGTGGGTCGCGTCTGTGCCATAGGGCACCTCCTGCGGAAGGCGGCGCATCGTAGCGCCATACACACCCGATGTGTACAGATTGACGGTGACCCCGGCCGGATTTCAACCGGAAGCGGGTGTGCAGGTACTCTGTACCCTCTGCACCGGTGTCTGCCCAGACCATGGCCAGGTCACGACAAGGATTCCCCGTCGGTTCACCGATCACTCGGTACATCGACGGACTCTTCTTGTCAGTGGCGTTGTCAGTGGCGGCGGATACCGTTGCGAACGCATCACAACCCTCCTGCCACGGAACCGCCGTGGCCGTTGAGTCCAAAGGAGGTGGGTTCCACATGCGTCACTACGAAGTGATGGTCATCCTCGACCCCGATCTCGAGGAGCGCGCTGTCTCCCCGCTGATCGAGAACTTCCTCTCCGTCGTCCGTGAGGGCAACGGAAAGGTCGAGAAGGTCGACACCTGGGGCCGTCGTCGTCTCGCGTACGAGATCAAGAAGAAGCCCGAGGGCATCTACTCGGTCATCGACCTGCAGGCCGAGCCTGCGGTCGTCAAGGAGCTCGACCGCCAGATGAACCTGAACGAGTCGGTCCTCCGGACCAAGGTCCTCCGTCCCGAGACCCACTGAGCTCTGCAGCTCAGCTGATCTCGGGCATCGAGTAGCAGCACTAGCAGCCAGCAGCAAACCCGCCGAGAGGTTCCCCCATGGCAGGCGAGACCGTCATCACGGTCGTCGGCAATCTTGTCGACGACCCCGAGCTGCGCTTCACCCCTTCCGGTGCGGCGGTCGCGAAGTTCCGTGTCGCGTCCACCCCCCGCACCTTCGACCGTCAGACCAATGAGTGGAAGGACGGCGAGAGCCTGTTCCTGACCTGCTCGGTCTGGCGTCAGGCGGCGGAGAACGTCGCCGAGTCGCTCCAGCGAGGCATGCGCGTCATCGTGCAGGGCCGACTGAAGCAGCGGTCCTACGAGGACCGTGAGGGCGTCAAGCGCACGGTCTACGAGCTGGACGTCGAGGAAGTCGGCGCCAGCCTGAAGAGCGCCACGGCCAAGGTCACCAAGACCACCGGTCGAGGTGGCCAGGGCGGTTACGGCGGCGGTGGTGGCGGCGGCCAGCAGGGCGGCGGCTGGGGCGGAGGCTCCGGCGGCGGCCAGCAGGGCGGCGGCGGAGCTCCCGCCGAAGACCCCTGGGCGACCAGCGCTCCTGCCGGTGGCAATCAGGGCGGCGGCGGTGGCGGCTGGGGTGGAAACTCCGGCGGCTCCGGCGGCTCTGGCGGCGGCTACTCGGACGAGCCCCCCTTCTAGGCCCCCGGGCCGAGGGTGGGCCGTACCCCCACTTCTTGATCACACAGGAGATACACCATGGCGAAGCCGCCTGTGCGCAAGCCGAAGAAGAAGGTCTGCGCTTTCTGCAAGGACAAGGTCACGTACGTGGACTACAAGGACACGAACATGCTGCGGAAGTTCATTTCCGACCGCGGCAAGATCCGTGCCCGCCGCGTGACCGGCAACTGCACGCAGCACCAGCGTGACGTCGCCACGGCCGTGAAGAACAGCCGTGAGATGGCGCTGCTGCCCTACACCTCCACCGCGCGATAAGGGAAGGGTGACCGACTAATGAAGATCATCCTCACCCACGAGGTCTCCGGCCTCGGTGCCGCGGGCGACGTCGTCGACGTCAAGGACGGTTACGCTCGCAACTACCTGATCCCGCGGAACTTTGCGATCCGCTGGACCAAGGGCGGCGAGAAGGACGTCGAGCAGATCCGTCGTGCTCGCAAGATCCACGAGATCGCGACCATCGAGCAGGCCAACGAGATCAAGGCCCGCCTCGAAGGCGTGAAGGTCCGTCTGGCCGTCCGCTCCGGCGACGCCGGTCGTCTCTTCGGTTCCGTCACCCCGGCCGACATCGCTTCGGCGATCAAGGCTTCCGGTGGCCCCGAGGTCGACAAGCGCCGCATCGAGCTGGGCTCGCCGATCAAGACCCTGGGCGCCCACGAGACGTCCGTGCGTCTGCACCCCGAGGTTGCCGCCAAGGTCAACATCGAGGTCGTCGCGGCCTGACCGCTGCGCTCGGCATAGCTGAGAGAAGGGCCGTACCCGTTGGGGTACGGCCCTTCTTCGTTCGGCAGGGGGAGCTGTCCTGTGTTTCACGTGAAACGGGGGTTTCACGTGAAACAGGTCTGAGGGCTAGGGGTAGGGCGGGGGGCGACGGCCAGAGCGAGGGGCAGGGGCGCAGGGCCAGGTCGGGTTGGCCGGCTGTACCGGCCGTTTCACGTGAAACGACCGGTGTGCTGGTTCAGCGCGTCGCGCCCGTAACGATCCAGCGTCCCGAGCGGGAGCGCAGCCACAGGGTCAGCATCCTCACCGTCATCATCAACGTCATCGCTCCCCAGAGCGCGGTGAGCCCGCCCCCGAGAGTGGGCACCAGCAGTGCCACGGGAGTGAAGAGCACCAGGGTGAGCAGCATGGCCCACGCGAGGTAGGGCCCGTCTCCCGCGCCCATCAGGACTCCGTCCAGGACGAAGACGACCCCGCTGATCGGTTGTGAGACGGCCACCAGAACCAGGGCGGGAAGCGCCGTGCTCTGGACGGCCGAGTCGCTGGTGAACAGGGGAAGGAAGATCGGGCGGGCGGCGATCACCAGCAGGCCGAGGACGACGCCGGAAGCGACGCCCCACTGGACCATGCGGCGGCAGGCCTCGCGAGCACCCTGAGCGTCGTTCGCACCGAGATAGCGTCCGATGATGGCCTGCCCGGCGATGGCGATCGCGTCGAGCGCGAAGGCGAGCAGACTCCACAGGGACAGGATGATCTGGTGTGCGGCCATGTCGGCGTCCCCGAGCCGTGCGGCGACAGCCGTGGCGATCATGAGGATCGTCCTCAGCGACAGCGTGCGCACGAGCAGGGGTGCACCGGCCTGAGCGCAGGCCCGTATCCCGGCGGCGTCCGGGCGTAGTGAGGCCCCATGCTTTCGGGCTCCGCGGACGACGACGAAGAGATACACCGCGGCCATACCGAACTGGGCGATGACGGTGCCCCAGGCGGAGCCGGCGATACCCAGTCCGGCGCCGTAGACGAGGCCCGCGTTGAGCGCGGCGTTGGCGACGAAGCCCCCGACGGCGACATAGAGAGGGGTCTTCGTGTCCTGCAGCCCGCGCAGGACCCCGGTGGACGCGAGCACGATGAGCATCGCGGGGATGCTGAGCGAGGAGATGCGCAGATAGGTCGTCGCGTACGGGGCCGCGGTGTGCGAGGCGCCGAAGAGTTCCACAAGAGCGGGTGCCGTGGGCAGGACGGCGGCTATCACGACCGCGCCGAGCAGCAGTGCGAGCCAGATGCCGTCCATGCCCTGGCGTATCGCGGCCCGCAGATCGCCGGCGCCGACCCGTCGGGCGACGGCGGCGGTGGTGGCGTACGCGAGGAAGACGAAAACGCTGACGGCGGTCGTGAGAAGGGCGGAAGCGACACCGAGGCCGGCCAGTTGCGCGGTGCCGAGGTGTCCGACGATGGCGCTGTCGGCCATCACGAAAAGAGGCTCGGCGACGAGTGCGCCGAAGGCCGGAACGGCCAGCGCGACGATCTCTCGGTCGTGCCGGCGTCGGGCGGCCTCGGGTGCCGGGGGAGCCTGTGTCATGGGCACCAATCTAATCTTCCACAGGTAAGAGATGCAACGTGATAGTGACCATTACCCACGCTCTCGTCGGGCGTGTCGCCGTGTACCGTTTGCAGCGATCTTGGTCCGACCGGGAAAGTTTTTCTTCTGCACAGCCGGTGGATGGTAAACGAGCAGGTCAGGGCGGTTTCTCTCGAGTGGTTGAGGGCTTGTTCACAGGCCTGTCCACCGGGTCGTGCACAGGTTTTGTGGAGTTCTCCACAGCATCCGGGCCGTCGTCCACATGGCCTGTGGATAACCAGATTGGCTGACGGTGCCCGCGGGCCTAACGTGGTGCGGCGCTCACTCTCTTCTCTGCCCTCGGAAACCTCGCAAAACCGACGTGTCAGAACCGGAGTTGGGCCTCTTATTTGTCAGTGCCGTGCCGTAGAAATGAAGGGCACGGTTAGGTCCGCTCGGCGGACGGGAGGAGGTGGCTCGGTGAGTATTTCCGAGCCCTTGGACGACCCGTGGGCCGACAGCGGTCCCAGTGATCGTCTGCCCGCTTCCCGCCGAGGCCGCGAGGGTGGCCGGGGGCGCGACGAACAGCACGACCGCGACCGGGACAACGGGCCGTGGGAGGGCGGAGGTTCGTCCTTCGAGCGCGTACCTCCCCAGGACCTCGACGCCGAGCAGTCCGTTCTAGGTGGCATGCTCCTGTCCAAGGACGCCATCGCCGACGTCGTCGAGGTCATCAAGGGCCACGACTTCTACCGGCCCGCGCACGAGACCATTTACACCGCGATCCTCGATCTGTACGCGAAGGGCGAGCCGGCCGACCCGATCACGGTCGCAGCCGAGCTCACCAAGCGAGGTGAGATCACCAAGGTCGGTGGTGCCTCGTATCTGCACACCCTCGTCCAGACGGTCCCCACGGCGGCGAACGCCGAGTACTACGCGGAGATCGTCCATGAGCGCGCGGTCCTGCGTCGCCTGGTCGAGGCCGGCACGCGCATCACACAGATGGGATACGCGGCCGACGGCGACGTGGACGAGATCGTCAACACCGCCCAGGCCGAGATCTACGCGGTCACCGAGCAGCGCACGACAGAGGACTACCTGCCGCTCGGCGACATCATGGAGGGCGCGCTCGACGAGATCGAGGCGATCGGTTCACGGTCGGGCGAGATGACCGGTGTGCCGACCGGCTTCACCGACCTCGACTCCCTCACGAACGGTCTGCACCCGGGCCAGATGATCATCATCGCGGCTCGTCCCGCCATGGGTAAGTCGACGCTGGCGCTGGACTTCGCACGGGCCTGTTCGATCAAGCACAACATGCCCAGCGTGATCTTCTCGCTCGAAATGGGGCGCAACGAGATCGCGATGCGTCTGCTGTCAGCCGAGGCCCGCGTGGCCCTGCACCACATGCGATCCGGCACGATGACCGACGAGGACTGGACGCGGCTCGCGCGCCGGATGCCCGACGTCTCGGCCGCGCCGCTCTACATCGACGACTCCCCGAACCTGTCCATGATGGAGATCCGCGCCAAGTGCCGGCGCCTCAAGCAGCGCGCCGATCTGAAGCTCGTCGTCATCGACTATCTCCAGCTGATGCAGTCGGGCGGCAAGCGGTCCGAGAGCCGGCAGCAGGAGGTCTCCGACATGTCGCGAAACCTGAAGCTGCTGGCCAAGGAGCTGGAGCTGCCGGTGATCGCGCTCTCGCAGCTCAACCGTGGTCCCGAACAGCGCACGGACAAGAAGCCCATGGTCTCCGACCTGCGTGAATCCGGATCGATCGAGCAGGACGCGGACATGGTGATCCTGCTGCACCGTGAGGATGCCTACGAGAAGGAGTCACCGCGCGCGGGCGAGGCGGACATCATCGTCGGCAAGCACCGTAACGGCCCGACGGCCACGATCACCGTGGCCTTCCAGGGCCACTACTCGCGCTTCGTGGACATGGCACAGACCTGATCCGCCCTCCTGGGCGCGGTCCGGAAGACATGCGCTCGGTCTTCGGGGAAATGCATTCGACGTTCGGTGCCCCGGCCAGGTGGACTGAGGGCATGACGACACCTCAGGAAAAGCTCCTTCCCGGCACGCGCCGGGCTCTGTTGCACCGCATCGCCGCCGCTCAGGCCGAGGGGCAGGCGCCGTCGCTGGTCGCGGCGGTCGTCCGGGGCGGGGAGCCGGTGTGGCACGGGTCGCGCACCTCGGTGGACGGGCACGGACCGGACGAGAACGTGCAGTACCGGATCGGTTCGATCACCAAGACCTTCACGGCCGTGCTGGTGCTGCGGCTGCGCGACGAGGGACTGCTCGACCTGGGCGACCCGCTGGAGAAGCATCTGCCGGGCACCGGTGCGGGGGAGGCCACCATCGCCCAGCTCCTCATGCACACCGGCGGGCTTGCGGCCGAGACGCCTGGGCCCTGGTGGGAACGCACACCCGGTTCACTGCGCCCCGAGCTCTCCGACGTGCTCGGTGAGCAGCCCTTCCTGCATCCGGCCGGGCGGCTGCACCACTATTCGAACCCCGGCTACACCCTGCTGGGCGCACTGATCGAGGAACTGCGGGGAGTCCCCTGGGAAGAGGCCCTGCGGCGCGAGGTGCTCGACCCGCTCGGCCTGCACCGCACGAGTGGGCAGCCGCAGGCACCCTACGCGGGTGGCTGGGCGGTGCATCCGTGGGCGGACGTCATGATGCCGGAGCCCGCCGAGGACCTCGGCCGAATGGCTCCGGCCGGGCAACTGTGGTCCACCACGGGGGACTTGGCCCGCTTCGCCGTCTTCCTGGCCACGGGGCACGCGGCGGTGCTCAGCGCGGAGTCCCTGCGGGAGATGCGTACGCCTGCGGCCCCCTTGGAAGCCGACCAGCTCGCCTCGGGAGACTCCTACGGGCTGGGACTGCAGGTGCTGCATCGGTCGGGCCGGATCCTGGTGGGTCACTCAGGGTCTCTGCCCGGATTCCTTGCGGCGCTCGCGATCGGCGTGGAGGACGACGTGGCGGCGGTGGTGCTGGCCAACTGCACCTCCGGCCCGCGGGCGCTGACCGTGGCCACCGATCTTGTACGAATCGTCGCCGAGGCCGAGCCGCGAATTCCCGAGCCATGGCGTCCGGCCGCCGAAGTCGATCAGTCCGTCCTGGAGTTGGCCGGCCCCTGGTACTGGGGTACGCAGGCGTGCGCGCTGCGGCTGAGGGCCGACGGCATGGTCGAGCTGGGCCCGCTGGCCGGTGGTGGCCGAGGGTCGCGCTTCCGGGCGAACGGTGATGGGACCTGGACGGGGCTCGACGGCTACTACACGGGGGAGCCGCTACGGGCCGTACGGCGCCCGGACGGGTCCCTGAGTCACCTCGACCTCGGGTCGTTCGTCTTCACGCGTCAGCCGTACGACGAGGCCGCTCCTGTGCCGGGAGGAGTGGACCCCGAGGGCTGGCGAGGGATTCAGTAGCCGCTGTCCTGCTGCGGGGGGTCTGTTTCACGTGAAACAGACCCCGGCGTACACAGGTGGCTCAGAGCGCCAGCTTGAAGCCCACGTGTGAGGCCGTGAAGCCGAGCCGCTCGTAGAAGCGGTGGGCGTCAGTGCGGGTGGCGTCGGAGGTCAGCTCGACCAACTGGCATCCCTGGCGCCGGGATTCTTCGATCGCCCACTCGATGAACCGGGAGCCGAGGCCACTGCCGCGCTCGTCGGAGTGGATGCGCACGCCCTCGATGAGGGAGCGGGTCGCGCCCTTGCGGGACAGCCCGGGTATGACCGTGAGCTGCAGGGTGCCGACGACGCGTCCCTCACGCACCGCGACCACCAGGTGCTGATTCGGGTCGGCGCTCAGCCGCTCGAGCGCGGCCAGGTAGGGGGTCAGGTCGTCGGGTGACTCCCGCTGGGCGCCGAGCGGATCATCGGCGAGCATCGCGACGATGGCGGGGACGTCGTCCGAAGCTGCCGGTCGAATCTCAAGATCTCCCATGGCCACAGCGTATCCAGGCGCTGTGCGGGCTGTGTGGGCGCCCGGCAGGGGACGGGAGGTCGTCCCCCGCCTAGGCGGACACGCTCGCCGACTCCACGACACGGACCAGTGGGGCCAGTTCGGGGGACTTGGCCGCTTCGTCGAGCGCCTCGCGCAGGGCGGTGTCATTGGTGGGCCGTGCCTCTTCGAGGAGCTTGAGGCCGGCTTCGCTGACATTCGTGTAGATGCCGCGGCGGTCGGTCGGGCACAGATAGCGGGCGAGCAGACCACGGTCCTCGAGCCGGGTGACGAGCCGTGTGGTGGCGCTCTGACTGAGCACGACCGCGTCCGCGACCTGCTTCATCTGCAGGTGACCACCCTCGCCGTCGTGCTGTCGGCTGAGCACGTCGAGCAGGGAGTACTCCCGCACGCTGAGGTCGTGCTTGGTCTGCAGGGCGCGCTCGATGTGGGCCTCGATCCTCCCGTGCAGCAGGGAGAGGGCGCACCACCCCTGAGCAAGGGCGGTGAGCGCGGGGTCCGTGGCTGTCATGGCGTGTTCCTCCGTCCCGGAGCAGCTGACACCAGGGTAGAGCACGAGCGCAATAGTCCGCTCTTGCATATAGCCCGCGTGTGCAACTATTGTGAACGCACGCAAAGCGCTCCTGCAATCGTTTGGGAAGGTGTCCCCACCATGCCTCTCGCGCTTCTGGCCCTCGCGATCGGGGCCTTCGGAATCGGAACCACCGAGTTCGTGATCATGGGTGTGCTGCCCGAGGTCGCCGGTGACTTCGGTGTCTCCATCCCCGTGGCCGGACTGCTGGTGACCGGCTACGCCCTCGGCGTGGTGATCGGCGCCCCGATCATGACCGCGCTCGGCACGAAGGTGTCCCGCAAGCGGATGCTGATGCTGCTGATGGGGCTGTTCGTCGTCGGCAACCTGCTCTCCGCCGTCGCCCCGGCCTTCGGGCTGATGCTGGCGGGCCGAGTCGTCGCCTCTCTCGCCCACGGCGCCTTCTTCGGTATCGGATCGGTCGTCGCCGCCGAGCTTGTCGCGCCGGAGAAGAAGGCCGGGGCGATCGCCATGATGTTCAGCGGTCTCACCATCGCCAATGTGGTCGGTGTCCCCCTGGGCACGTTGATCGGGCAGTCCGCGGGCTGGCGGGTCACCTTCGCCGGAGTCGCCGCGCTCGGAGTGATCGGTCTGCTCGGTGTCGCCAAGCTGGTCCCCGAGATGCCGAAGCCCGAGGGCGTACATCTCCGCCACGAGCTCGCCGCCTTCAAGAACGTCCAGGTCCTGCTCGCCATGGCGATGACCGTGCTCGGCTTCGGAGGCGTCTTCGCGGCCATCACCTACATCGCGCCGATGATGACCCACGTCGCCGGCTTCGCCGACACCTCCGTCACCTGGCTGCTGGTCCTCTTCGGCCTCGGCATGGTCGGCGGAAACCTCATCGGCGGCAGGTTCGCCGACCGCGCCCTGATGCCGATGCTGTACGTGTCCCTGGGCGGCCTCGCCATCGTGCTCGCCCTGTTCACCGTGACCGCGCACAACAAGATCCTGGCGGCCCTCACGATCGCGCTGATCGGCGCCCTCGGGTTCGCGACTGTGCCGCCGCTGCAGAAGCGCGTCCTCGACCAGGCGCATGGTGCCCCCACCCTGGCCTCGGCCGTGAACATCGGTGCCTTCAACCTCGGCAACGCCCTCTCGGCCTGGCTCGGTGGCCTCGTCATCGCAGCCGGCCTCGGTTACACCGCCCCCAACTGGGTCGGTGCGGCGCTCGCCGCGGGAGCCCTGGTCCTCGCCGTCGTCTCGGCAGCCCTGGAGCGCCGAGCCGATGCCGCCGGCACCGTCGCGGACGCGAGCGCGCCCATCGAGCAGCGGACCGCCGTCCACCACTGAGCCACCGAGTAGCAGCCGGCCCCTCACGGATGAGCCCAGCCCCCTGATCGGCCACGGCCGAACAGCACCTCAAGGAGAAAGTCCCTCATGACCACCACCACCGTCGCCGTTGCTCCGCTGACCATCCAGGACGCCGAGGTCCTCGTCTCGGCGGCCCGTCGCGCCGCCGAGGCGGCCGGGGTCACGGTCAGCGTCACGGTCCTCGACGCGGGCGGCCATCTGCTCGCCTTCCGGCGTGACGACCGCGCCGTCCTGATTTCAGGCGAGACCAGCACGCGCAAGGCCTACACGGCCCTCCAGCTGGACTCCGCCACCAGGGAACTGGTCGACGCGGTCCAGCCCGGCGGCCTCTTCCACACCCTGCCCACCGCGCTCGACCGTCCGCTCCTGTTCATCGCGGGCGGTGTTCCGGTCCGTCGCGACGGTCGTCTGATCGGGGCGATCGGGGTCGGCGGCGGAGCGCCCGACCAGGACCACGACTTCGCCACGGCGGCGGTGGAGACGCTCGTCTGACCGCACCCTCGTAGACAAGCGCCGGTCCCCCACAGACATCGGGACCGGCGCTTCTCTACGCGGTGAGCGACTCTCTGCGCGATGGACGCGACTGCACCCCGGAGGCTCTCAGCCCGCTGCCACCGTGAGCGGAGCGAAGCGTCGCGTCCAGTCCCCGGGCAACTCCGAGATCCCGTACGTCATCACCGCGTTGAAGCTCGTGGGCTCCAGGCCGTGTTCCTTCGCCCAGGACAGCAGCTCTTCGTGCCGTACGTCGATGTCGGTGCGCAGCGTGCGGTCGGTGTCGGCGGCGAGCGAAGTGATGAGTGCCTTCGCCGTCTCGGTGTCACGGGCGATCAGCGGACCCACCACATGGGTGTCCATGTTGGGCCAGGCCGCCGCGTAGCCGATGATCCGGCCGTTCTCCACGGCGACGCGCAGCTGGTCGGAGAAGGCGGGCAGCCGCGTGATCACATGGGTGCGGTCGGAGCCGAAGACCTCCGCGTCGAGCCGAAGAATCGTGGTGAGGTCCTCGGCTGTGGCCGGGCGCGTGGCCACCTTCGGGTCCGGCCCGCCAGGGACGAAGTGTCCACGGACCATCTCGGCGCGGCCCGTGACCTTGAAGCCCAGCTCCTCGTAGAGCGGCCGGCCATAAGGAGTCGCGTGCAGGGTCAGCGGGGTGGTGCCCATCTCTGCCACGACGTGCCGCATCAGCCGTCGGCCGACACCCTGGCGGGCATGCTGCTCGGCGACCAGCACCATTCCGATCGCTCCCAGTTCGAGCCTCTCCGGCGTTCCGTACTCGGTCACGACGCAGGCGGTGACAAGACCGCCGTCGGGGTCGTCGATGCCGTAGCCCGTCCCGGCGGTGAGGAGCAGACCCCACTTGTGTTCCTCACGGGGCCACCCCCGGTTCTCTGACAAATCGGCGCAGGCGGTGAGATCGCGAAGCGTCAGTCGGCGGATGGGCAGAACGGCGAGGGAAGGTGTCGACACGCAGGTCAGGCTGTCTGACATACACCCCTGACGTCCACCTGTTTGCCCAGGGACCTATGCGCTTTTGGCCATGTCATGCCCCAGGTGTGGCATGGGGACAGCGACGCTTCCCACAGCACACGGACAGATGTTTCACGTGAAACGGCGAAGAGTGCCCGGACCGCTAACCTCGGCTTCCATGCCACGCCTTCATCTCTTCGACCTTGATGGAACGCTGCTGTACGGGACTTCCGCGCCCCAGGAGATCTCACGGCAGATCGGTCTGGAGGCCGAGACCGTTGCGCTTGACCAGGCGATCTCGGCAGGACGGATCGGTCCGCCGGAGTACGCCACACAGGTGCACGCCTTGTGGGCGGATCTCAGGGAGGAACATGTGGCGGCGGCCTTCGAGGGCGCGCCGTGGCTGTCCGGCATCGAGGACGTCTGGGCGGAGATCAGAGACAACGGCGACTACTGCGCCGTCGTCTCCCTCTCGCCCTCGTTCTTCGTCGAGCGACTGACGGCGTGGGGTGCGCATGCGGCATACGGTTCGCGTTTTCCCGCTCTGCCGTTCAGCGAGCCCGTTGATCTCGCGGGCATTCTCAGTGCCGCGGCGAAGGTGCAGATCGCGGACCGGCTCTGTGAAGAGTTCGGGGTGATGCGGGCCGATTGCGTCGCCTATGGCGACTCGCTGTCCGACAAGAACCTGTTCGAGACGGTGCCGGTATCCGTCGCGGTCAATGCGGATCGGCATCTGGCGGGCCTTGCCACGCACTCCTACATGGGACGGGACCTGTGGGATGCCTATGAATTGGTCCGACGCGCCTTGTAATTACGGCAGTTGAGAGCGGGCCGTCGCTTCTTCGGGCGGAAGGAAGGGGGTACTTGTGTGTGGGGCAGCTGCCGGTATGGTCGAGTCCGGTTCGCGTCCGTCGTGATGCACGCACGTCTCGTGGGGCACGAACGCAGGCCAATGCAGCGTAACGGGACGGAGAGATCGAAGACCCGTATTTTCCGTTATGCGGCCGGGTGCTGACTCGGAGTGGCATGCTGCGGTGAGAGCGGTGCGGCCAATGTCACATTCTCGCCTTACTTGTCCGTACAGAACGGGAATTCGGGTTGAATGTGGCCGCATTGGCCGGTGGGGACTGAACGGGGCAGCAAAGCAAGTCGTCTACGGGGGAAAGTAGGCATCTTCCGACCGCGGAAGTGCGCAGACCGACCGAAAGATGTTCGAGGCGAGGCACACCATGGACGCTCCGACCACCACGTCGGCCGACAACGGCACTTCCGGAGGCAATGGCGGGGGCGGCTGGTTCACGCCGCGCAAGGAACCACTTCCGTCCGGTGGGGAGAGAGAGCCCGCCGATGGCCGCCGTCTGGCAGCGATGCGCCCGGTCGGCCGACCCGTAGCGGGTCGGGGAACGACAGAGCAGGAACGAATATCCTCCGCCGCGGAGACGGAGGCGACTTCCCAGCAGGCGGCACCCACTGAGGCCCCACGCCCCGAGCCGGAGCCCGCCCACGCATCTGTTCGGCCGTTGTCAGGTCCGGCCGGGCCAGACCACGGCGCTGCGCAGTCCGATGCCGGCCCGGAGCAGTCCGTGTTCGGACGGGAGCGAACGGATCCCGGGCGTGAGCAGTCCGGCCCCGGCCCGCAGCCGCGTGTACCCGCCCAGGAGCAGCGCCTTGCCGAGCCTCGGGTCCCGGCCCAGGAGCAGCGCCTTGCCGAGCCTCGGGTCCCGGTCCAGGAGCAGCGGTTCCGCGAGCCTCCCGAGCCCTTCGACAGGCCGCGGTTGCCTGAACCTCCCGCTCCCTTTGACAGGCCGCGGTCGCCCGAGCCTCCCGAGCCCTTTCAGAAGCCGCGGTCGCCCGAGCCTCCCGCGTTCCGTCGGACGCCCCCGTTGCCCGCGCCGGGACCGTCCGGCCCGGAGCCGCGGACGCCCGCCCAGAGGTCCGCCGCTCCCACTCCGCAGCCGTCTCCGGACGCTGTGCTCATCCGCCGGACCATGGCCGAGGCCGGCCCCGTCGCCGACAAGGTCACCTCGTACTTCTACGCACTGCTCTTCGTGCGCCACCCGGATCTGCGGCCGCTGTTCCCCGCGGCGATGGACACTCAGCGAGACCGACTGCTCAAGGCGCTGCTGACCGCCGCCGAACACATCGACAACACCCCGGTTCTCGTCGACTACCTGCAGAACCTCGGCCGTGGCCACCGCAAGTACGGCACCCGGCCCGAGCACTACCCGGCCGTCGGTGAGTGCCTCATCGGCTCGCTCAGCCGGTTTGCCTCGGCGATCTGGGACTCCGAGACCGAGGCGGCCTGGGTGCGCGCGTACACGACGATCTCCCAGGTGATGATCGACGCGGCGGCCGCGGACGAGCTGCGCGCCCCGGCCTGGTGGTACGCCGAGGTCGTCGCGCACGACCTCAGGACGCCGGACATCGCGGTCATCACGGTCCGCCCCGACCAGCCGTACCCCTTCCTCGCCGGGCAGTACACGAGCCTGGAGACGCCGTGGTGGCCGCGCATATGGCGGCACTACTCCTTCGCTTCGGCGCCGCGGTACGACGGACTGCTGTCATTCCATGTGAAGGCCGTTCCGGCGGGCTGGGTTTCCAACGCGCTGGTGCACCGTGCCCGTCCCGGCGACATCATCCGGCTCGGCCCGCCGGCCGGATCGATGACCGTCGACCACACCACCGACAACGGACTGCTCTGCCTCGGCGGCGGCACTGGCATCGCGCCCATCAAGGCACTGGTCGAGGACGTCGCCGAGCATGGGGAGCGGCGGCCGGTCGAGGTCTTCTACGGCGCCCGCACCGATCACGACCTGTACGACATCGACACCATGCTGCGGCTGCAGCAGAGCCACCCATGGCTTGCCGTGCGCCCGGTCGTCGACCAGCAGGCGCATCTCCATCTGCCCGACGCCGTACGCGAGTACGGGCCGTGGAACGAGTACGACGCCTATCTCTCGGGGCCACCCGGCATGATCCGCAGCGGGGTGGACGCTCTGAGGGAAGCGGGCATCCCGTCGGACCGCATACGCCACGACTCGGTCGAGGAACTCGTCGCGGCCGGGGACTGACCGGGCTCACCCGGCAGAGGGGGCCAGGACCCCGGCCCGAAGAGCCTCAGCCCAGGTCCGGTGCGTGCATCGCCCGTACGCCTTCGATGTTCCCGTCGAGATAGTGCCGCAGGGACAGCGGTACGAGGTGGACGGAGGCGATACCGACCCGGGTGAACGGCACCCGCACGATCTCGTACTCGCCGCAGGGCTCGTCCACCTCGGGGCCGTGCCGCTGGGACGGATCCATGGACTCCAGACGGCAGACGAAGAAGTGCTGCACTTTCACGCCGGTCGCGCCGCCGTCATCACCGATGTGCTCGACGGTGTCGACGAAGCAGGGCACCACATCGGTGATCTTGGCGCCGAGTTCCTCGTGCACCTCACGATGGAGTGCGTCGACGACAGTCGTGTCTTCCGGTTCGACCCCTCCACCCGGTGTGAGCCAGTAGGGATCGACGCCGGGTTTGGTGCGCTTGATCAAGATCAGGTCGTTGCCATCGAGCAGGATGGCGCGGGCGGTGCGCTTGACCACGGGTCGGACGGTCATGGGAGAAATGTGGCCCGGCTGGTTCCACGTGAAACATCGCGGAGCCCCGAGGGACTCAGGAAGGGCTCAGAAAGCCCCCTGGGAGGCCCAGGGAGCCCGCGAAGGCTCAGGGGGCATCAGGACCAGTCGGCCGCGGCGTGGAGCAGCCAGTCGTGCGCTCGTGCGATGTGCGGCATGGCTAGCGTGCCGGTGCGGACCACCAGGAAGTACGTACGCAGCGGAGGCACCGCCGGGTCGAGAAGCGCGACCACGTCACCCCGTTCCAGGGCTTGGGCGCACAGATACCGGGGCAGCACCGCGAGGCCCGCGCCCGTGGCGGCGCAGGCGAGCACGGCGCGCAGATCGGGGACGACGACGGTGCCCGAAGCGGCCGGGTGGGAGTCGAAGACGGACGCCCAGTAGCGGGCGACGAGCGGCAGCGACTCGTGCACTTCGACCACGGGGAAGTTCTCCAGTGCCGGCGAGCCCTTTCGGCGGAGCTTTCCGGCGCCTATGCGGGCGGCCCAGCGCGGGGCGGCGACCAGCACGTGCTCCTCGTCGCAGAGCGGAGTCGCGGTGAGCAGGGTGCCGCGGGGACGGGCCGTGGTGATGGCCAGATCATGATGTCCGGCGGCGAGCCCTTCCAGTGTCTCCTCGGCGTTGCCGAAGGAGGCGCGCAGCGCGAAACCCTGGCCGTCCTCGCCCGTCAGCTCCGTGAGCGCGGGCAGTGCCCGCTCGGCGGTGAACTCGGGTGGCCCGGCCAGATGCAGGGTGCGCAGTGATGAGTCCTCGTCGAGTCCGGTCTCGGCGATCTCCACCAAGGCGTCGAGATGAGGCGCGGCCTTGTGGGCGAGCTCGTCACCGATCGTCGTGGGGGTCACCCCGCGGGCCTGGCGAAGAAAGAGCGGTCGCCCCAACTGCCGCTCCAACGTGCGGATCTGTGAGGTGACGGCAGGCTGCGAGAGACCGAGCAGCGCGGCGGCGCGAGTGAAGGAGCCGGCCCGGTGCACGGTCAGAAATGTGCGCAGCAGGGCCAAATCCATGGTGCCCCTCCCCTCCCATCACCCCGACCGAGTCCCAACTATAAATAAGTCGATAGGTCTCTGTCGCTACTGTGATTGGACACTGACACAGAGTCAACTAGCCTTGTTCGCGCGGTTCTTCGCGTACAGAACCGGGACGGTCCGAGCCACGAGGGGGGAGGCTCGGACCGTCCGTCGTACGTAGCGAGGTACTAAGCCGACAGCCTGGATGTATGCCGCAGTATGCTCACCGGTCGTTCAGGGACGGGTCACTCCGCGGATTCGTCGAGCGCACGCAGTACGTCCGCCACCAGGTCCTCGGGGTCCTCGGCGCCGGCCGAGAAACGGATGAAGCCCTCCGGCACCGCGTCGCCGCCCCACCGGCCGCGCCGCTCGGCGGTGGACCGCACCCCGCCGAAACTCGTCGCGTCGTCCACCAGACGCAGCGCGTCGAGGAAACGGTCGGCACGCGCGCGTGTGGGCAGCGTGAAGGACACCACGCATCCGAAGCGACGCATCTGCTGCGAGGCGATCTTGTACGAGGGATCGTCGGGCAGTCCCGGATAACGCAGCCCGGTCACCTCGGGCCGACCGCGCAGCGCCTCGGCGATCACCAGGGCGTTGGAGTTCTGCCGGTCGGCGCGCAGTTGGAGCGTGGCGAGGGAGCGATGGGCCAGCCAGGCCTCCATGGGCCCGGGGATCGCTCCGACGATCTTCCGCCAGCGCCGCACGGGCGCCATCAGGTCGGCGTCGAGCGCGGTGACGTATCCGAGGAGGATGTCGCCGTGCCCGGTGAGCATCTTGGTGCCGCTGGCGACCGAGAAGTCGGCGCCCAGCTCCAGCGGGCGCTGACCGAGCGGGGTCGCCAGGGTGTTGTCGACCGCGACGAGGGTGCCCTGCGCGTGGGCCGCCGCGACGAGCCGCCGTACGTCGCAGACGTCGAGCCCCGGGTTCGACGGGGTCTCGATCCACAGCAGCTTCGCGCCGTCGAGCACCTCCAGCTGGGCGTCGCCGCCGGTCGGGGCGGTGCGTACCTCAATGCCGTACGCGGTGAGCTGCTCGCGCACCAGCGGCAACACCTGGTAGCCGTCGACGGGCAGGACCACCACGTCTCCGGCCTTCAGCTGGGAGAAGAGCACCGCCGAGATGGCGGCCATCCCGGAGGGGAAGGCGAGCGTCGTGACACCGTCCTGTCCGGGCGCCTCCAACTCGCCGATGGCGCGCTCCAGGAGCGTCCAGGTCGGGTTCTCGTCACGACCGTAGGTGTACGGGCCGGTCGGATCGCCCGGCAGGTGGAAGTGCGCGGCGAAGACCGGGCCCGGAAGCGTCGGCTCGTATTTGACGGGGTCGGGCAGCCCCGCCCGTACCGCTCGTGTGCCGTCGCCGCTTCCCGTGACGAAATCCCCTGACGTCATGCTGCCCGTCCCTCCAGTTCTTGCTGTACAGCGGCGAGCAGTCCGGGGCTCGCCGCCTCCACCATCTCAAGACATTCCTCGAAGCCGTCCATGGGTCCGTAATACGGATCGGGGACATCCAGGTCGTCGCCCGCCGCGGGGTCGTACGACCGCAGCAGCCGGACCTTCGCCGCGTCCTCGGGAGTGGGCGCGAGCCGGCGCAGGGACTTGAGGTGGCCGGAGTCGAGGGCGATCACGAGGTCGAGGCGGGCGAACCACGAGGCGTGGAACTGGCGGGCCGCATGGCCGCTCTCGTAGCCCGCCGCCTCCAGGACGGCGACGGTGCGCGAGTCCGCACCGTCGCCCTCGTGCCAGCCGCCCGTGCCCGCGCTGTCGACCTCTACCAAGCCGTCGAGTCCGGCCTCTTCTATGCGGACACGGAAGACGGACTCGGCCATCGGCGAGCGGCAGATGTTGCCGGTACAGACGAAACAGACGCGATAGGACATCGGACGCTCTCAGTCCTCGCCGTCGGGCAGCACGACATTGAGCGCCCAGGACACGACCGAGATGATCAGGCCACCCACCACGGCGGTCCAGAAGCCCTCCACATGGAAACTGAGGTCGAGCTTGCCGGCCAGCCACGAGGTGAGCAGCAGCATCAGGGCGTTGACCACGAGAGTGATCAGGCCGAGCGTCAGAATGAACAGCGGGAAGGTCAGCACCTTCACGACAGGCTTGACCAGGAAGTTCACCAGACCGAAGACCAGGGCGACCACCAGCAGCGTGCCGACCTTCTTGCCGGTGCTGGTCCCTGTCAGGGTGATCTTGTCGAGCAGCCACACCGCGACGGCCAGGGCCCCCGCGTTGGCGATCGTCTTGACTACGAAATTCTTCATGTGTCTGATCGTGGCAGAAGAGATCGGCGTGGCAGAAGAGATCGACTGGCGAGCAAGGCTGTGGACACAGCTTTCGGAGCACGGGAGCGGACGAGGGCGATGAAGGCATTCCGGCTGGACGAACTGGAGGCGGAACGTGCCGCCAACGACGGTGCCTACCTGCAGTTCCTGCGCGAACGGAACATGTCGGTCGGCCTGTATGCGCTCGACGCGGGCGATCCCGACCCGCAGAAGCCGCACCAGCAGGACGAGGTGTACTTCGTCGTGAGCGGCCGCGCCTCGATCACGGTCGGCCTGGAGACCACCCAGGTCGCGCGCGGCAGCGTCGTCTACGTACCTGCGGGGGTCGCCCACAAGTTCCACCACATCACCGAGGACCTGCGGGTGCTGGTGGTGTTCTCTCCGCCCGAGAGCTGACGGGGAGCTCAGGGTTCCCTAGGGGAACGGTCAGGGGAGGACAAGGGGTGCGAGGCTCCCGTCGGCCCCTTCGCGGCCCTAGCATCGAATGCAGGACATCACAGAACCCGGAATCAGAGTCCCGGACTTGGGGCGACGGGCGTAGAGAGGCTAAGGACAAGGGCGATGCGAGAGATCTTCAGCGGGATGCCGTGGTGGGTGAAGTGGATCGCGGTGCCGGTCATCGCTCTGGTCGTGTTCGGCACGGTGATAGTCAGCGTGCTCAGTGTGTTGATCGGCCTGCTTTTCAAGATCCTGGTCTTCGTCGCCCTCGTCGGCGGATTGATCTACGTAGTACGGAAGTTCATGTCGAGTTCGTCGTCGCGCAGCGACTGGTGAGACACAACCGGGTGAGCGAGGGGTAACGGGCAGGTCGGGAAAGGGAACTCAAGGTTCCCTCGGCCGAGGGAAGTTTTCCGGCGAGGCCGTCTGCATGCGGTGATGGGCGGTTACAGTCCGGAATTCGACGCGGGGCCGACCCCCGCGGGCAGCGCACAGCCCCCTCCCGTGTTTCCCCGCACGGGCGGTTCCCCTCGCGCTTCGGGAGTGCCCCTTGGCCACGGTTGACACCGCACCCGCACAATCACCCGCCCCACCCCTCCAGCGGTCCAGCGCTTCCGCGGGGACACGTCTCCCGCCCGCCCAACCGCGCACCTCACCTGCCGAGGCGCGCACCCCCCTGCCGGATGCGCGCACTCCTCCCCTGGAAGCCGTGTCGTCGGAGCCGCATCCCACGACGCTGATCGGCTCCGTGCAGCGGGCGATGCGTCTCCTGGAGGCCGTTGCCGCGCGCCAGCACGGCGCCCCGGCGAAGCAGCTCGCCCGGGAGGCCGGGCTCGCGCTGCCGACGGCCTACCACCTGCTGCGGACCCTGGTCCACGAGGGCTATCTCTGCCGCGACAGGGGGCTGTTCTTCCTCGGTGAGGCCGCCGAGCGGTTGGGCAGTAGCGGAGCGCAGCAGAAACGTCGCAGCGCGGTGAGCGAGACGCTTGCCCAGTGGCGCGATTCGATCGGTGCGCCCGTGTACTACGCGGTCTACCGTGAGGGCGAGATCGAGGTCATGTGCGTCGCCGACACTCCAGGGAATCCGGCGGTGGAGGAGTGGGCGGACTTCCGGGAGACCGGACACGCCCATGCGATCGGCCAGTGTCTGCTGTCGCAGCTCGACGAGAAGGCCCGCCGGGATCATCTCGACCGCTACCCCGTGCAGTCGATCACTCCCTATACGGTGCGTGACAACGCCAGTCTGCTGCGGCGGCTGGAGCGGACGGGGCGGATGGAGCCCGTTATTGAGCGCCAGGAGTACGCGCTGGGCACGGTCTGTGCGGCCCTTCCCATCACGGTCGGCACAACTGCCGCCGCAATGGCCTTTTCTCTCCCACTTCACCAGGCCGATCGACTGCTGCCCGCGGCGCGGCAATTGCAAGGTGAGATCGGCAGGCTACTGGGGACACTCGCGATCTCTATCAGTATCTGAAAACTCACTCCTTGTGATCTCTTGTGCACGTTGAGCAATATTTCAGCAGAGTCAGGGGGATGATTCCTGGCCGGTCGACGGCAAAACGACGGGGTAGGCGATGCGCGAGTCGGTACAGGCAGAGGTCATGATGAGCTTCCTCGTTTCGGAGGAGCTCTCTTTCCGCATTCCGGTGGAGCTGCGATACGAGACCTGTGATCCCTACGCCGTGCGGCTGACCTTCCACTTGCCCGGCGACGCGCCCGTGACCTGGGCGTTCGGGCGGGAGTTGCTGATCGACGGCGTGGGACGGCCGTGCGGTGACGGGGATGTGCACATCGCGCCCGCCGACCCGGAGGCGTTCGGCGAGGTGCTGATCCGGCTCCAGGTGGGTGGCGACCACGCGCTGTTCCGGTCCGGGGCGGCGCCGCTCGTGGCCTTCCTCGACCGCACGGACAAGCTGGTGCCGCTGGGGCAGGAGCGTTCCCTCGCGGACTTCGACGCCCACCTCGACGAGGCGCTGGACCGCATCCTGGCGGAGGAGCAGAGCGCGGGCTGAAGCCCCCAGCAACCCACAAGTGGCGTGTGCTTCCTCACCGGTGACGCGGGGGTGGGGAGGCTTCAGCGCTTGCGGCGACGGCCCTTCCCGCCGCGTGCCGGCGCCCTGCTCTCGACAGGCTCCGTGGCGGCGGCCGGGACTGCCGGACGGTCCGCGGAGACCACCAGGGCGGCCAGCAGTGTGGTCACCGGCACCGAGGCGACCAGGCCGATCGAGCCGACCAGGGTGCGCACGATCTCTTCGGCGACCAGTTCGCTGTTGGCGACCGTGCCCACACTGCTCTGCGCGATCGAGAAGAGCAGCAGCAGGGGAAGCGCGGCACCCGCGTACGCCAGGACGAGCGTGTTGACGACCGATGCGATGTGGTCACGGCCGATCCGGATGCCCGCGCGGTACAGATCGCGCCAGCCCATCGTCGGGCTGGCCTCGTGCAGCTCCCAGACCGCCGAGGTCTGCGTCACCGTCACATCGTCGAGCACACCGAGCGAACCGATGATGACGCCCGCGAGCAGCAGACCGCTCATGTCGATGGACGGATACAGGCCGTGGATCAGACCGGTGTTGTCGTCCGTGTTGCCGGTCAGCGCCGCCCAGCCGATGAACTCCGAGCCGAGGATGCCGATCAGCACCAGGGAGAGCAGGGTGCCGAGCACCGCCACCGACGTACGGGCCGAGAGGCCGTGACACATGTAGAGCGCGATCAGCATGATCGCGCTCGCCCCGACCACGGCCACGACCAGCGGATTCGAGCCCTGCAGGATCGCGGGCAGGATGAAGAAGGTCAGGATCACGAAGCTGATGGCCAGTGCGACCAGCGCCATGACACCACGCATCCGGCCCACCACCACGACGGCCAGCGCGAAGATCCCGGCGAGCAGGGCCATCGGGAACTTCCGGTTCACATCGGTGACCGAGTACTGCAGGTCCCTGGGCGCGGAGGGCTCGTACGCGGCCACGACCTTCTCGCCCTCGTGCAACTGCCGTGACTGGTCGGGCTGGATGATCTCCGTGAACGTACGGCCCTTGTCCTTGCCGGTGTCGATCCGGATCGTCGCCTTTTTGCAGTCGCCCGTTGCCTGTTGCTGCGCGGAGGAGCCCTCGGCGGTGGACGTGTCGCCGGTCGGGGTCTCCCCCGACGCGTTCACGGACTTGCAGCTGACCTTGTCGACCTTGGTGACCGTGGCCTGCTGGGTCTGCCGGTCGAAGCCGACGCCGGTGCGCTCGTGGGACGGGGCGCCACCGGGCCAGAGCACCGCGAGACCCACAACCACCGCGGCGGCGAAGGGGATCAGAATGGCCGCGATGACCTTGCGCAGATGCTTGGAGACGGGCGTGGCGGGCCCATGGCTGTGACTGTGCGAGTGCCCAGACCCGTGCCCGTCCCCAGGGCTGTGCCCATTCCCCGGCCCGGGTCCCTTCCCAGGCCCGTCCCCAGACCCAGACCCAGACCCATGTCCGTCCCCGGAGCCGTGCCCATGACCGCCCCTCGGACCGGGGCCACCGCCCGGCCCGTGTCCGCGGCCGTCTCCGGAACCAGGTCCATAGCCGTCTCCGGGACCGCGTCGGCGCGGCGGCTCGGACGGCGGGAACGGGGGCTGCTGCGTTGTGGTCACCGACCGATCATCGCAAGAACGGCGAGGGCCCTCTGTTCACCGCGCCAGATATGACGCTAGCGTGGAGTCACCTTTGCACACGCGGGAGCTCGGAGCACCGGGCTGAGAGGGCGCTGACCTCCGTCTTAGCGATGTTTCACGTGGAACGAGTGATGTTTCACAAGGGACGTCGGCAGACGGAATCCGCTGCGTCGACCGCCGAACCTGTTACCGGGTAATGCCGGCGTAGGGAGTAGGTCTCATGACCAACAAGGACGTACGCACGCCTGCCTCCAGCCAGATCGGCGAGGCGCCTGCCGCGCCCGAGGGCGAACAGCCGCGGGAGGCCGGGAAGTCCATCGGCTGGCACAAGGGATACGTCGGGGGTTCGCGCCCCGATCTGCGGGTGCCGGTCCGTCAAGTGCACCTCACCAACGGGCAGTCCGTCACGCTGTACGACACCTCTGGCCCGTACACCGATCCGATCGTCGACACCGACGTACGCAGGGGTCTCGCGCCACTGCGCGAGAACTGGATCATCGCCCGCGGTGACACCGAGGAGTATGCGGGCCGTCCCGTCCGTCCCGAGGACGACGGAATCAAGCACACCTCGCCGCGAGGGGGCCTGCGCAACCTCGACGCGGTCTTCCCGGGGCGGCCGCGTCAGCCGCGTCGAGGCCGTCCAGGAGAGGCGGTCACGCAGCTCGCGTACGCCCGGCGGGGCGAGATCACGCCCGAGATGGAGTTCGTGGCGGTCCGCGAGAACGTCGACCCCGAGGTCGTACGCGAGGAGATCGCCGCCGGTCGCGCGGTGCTGCCCGCGAACGTCAACCACCCGGAGATCGAGCCGATGATCATCGGCAAGCGGTTCCTGGTGAAGGTCAACGCCAACATCGGCAACTCCGCCGTCACCTCCTCCATCGAGGAGGAGGTCGAGAAGATGACCTGGGCGACCCGCTGGGGCGCGGACACGGTCATGGACCTGTCCACCGGCCGCAATATCCACACCACGCGGGAGTGGGTCCTGCGCAACTCCCCCGTCCCCATCGGTACGGTGCCGCTCTACCAGGCTCTGGAGAAGGTGGACGGCCGCGCCGAGGAGCTGACCTGGGAGATCTACAAGGACACGGTCATCGAGCAGGCCGAGCAGGGCGTGGACTACATGACGGTCCACGCGGGCGTGCGGCTGCCGTACGTGCCGCTCACCGCGAACCGCAAGACCGGCATCGTCTCGCGAGGCGGCTCGATCATGGCGGCCTGGTGCCTCGCGCACCACAAGGAATCGTTCCTCTACGAGAACTTCGAGGAACTCTGCGAGATCCTCGCGGCGTACGACGTCACGTACTCGCTCGGCGACGGGCTGCGGCCCGGGTCGATCGCGGACGCCAACGACGCGGCTCAGTTCGCGGAGTTGAGGACGCTCGGGGAACTCAACACGATCGCGAAGCGTTTTCATGTACAGACGATGATCGAGGGCCCGGGACATGTCCCGATGCACAAGATCAAGGAGAACATCGACCTTCAGCAGGAGATCTGCGATGAAGCTCCGTTCTATACGCTCGGCCCGCTGACGACGGACGTCGCGCCGGCGTACGACCACATCACCTCCGGCATCGGTGCCGCGATGATCGCCTGGTGGGGCACGGCCATGCTCTGCTATGTCACGCCCAAGGAGCACTTGGGCCTGCCCAATCGTGACGACGTCAAGACCGGCGTCATCACCTACAAGATCGCCGCCCACGCAGCCGACCTCGCCAAGGGGCACCCAGGTGCGCAGGAATGGGACGACGCGCTGTCCGACGCCCGCTTCGAGTTCCGGTGGGAGGACCAGTTCAACCTGGCCCTCGACCCGGACACGGCACGGGAGTTCCACGACGAGACCCTGCCGGCCGAACCCGCCAAGACGGCGCACTTCTGCTCCATGTGCGGCCCGAAGTTCTGCAGCATGAAGATCTCGCAGGACATTCGCCGTGAGCACGGAGGCACGAAGGCCGAGATCGAGGAGGGCATGGCGCAGAAGTCCAAGGAGTTCGCCGACGCGGGCAACCGGGTCTATCTGCCGCTCGCGGACTGAGCCGCACACACGCAGTCGTGCCGGGAGCCGTTCGCGGCGTAATCAGGCGCAACGAACGGTTCCCGGGCCGGGTTCTCTCGGCAGACTGGGCGCATGACATCGACATCCATGGGCAAGGGCGCCAACCTTCCCGTCGCCGCCGGGGCGGTGCGGGCCGTGCTCGGCTGGAGAGGAGGGGCCGGTGTGCCGGACGCGGATGCCTCGGCGCTGCTGCTCGGCCCGGGCGGACGCGTGCGGGACGACGGGGACTTCGTCTTCTACAACCAGCCACAGCACGCCTCCGGCGCCGTACGGCACCTCGGGAAGCAGCGGGACGGCGCTGCCACGACGGACATCGTCGAGGTGGACCTGCGTGCCCTGGAACCGGAGATCGAGCGGGTCGTCCTGGGTGCCTCGGCCGACGGCGGTACCTTCGGCGAGCTGTCCGGACTGACGCTGCGGCTGCTCGATGCCGAGACCGGGCAGGAGTTCGCGCGCTTCGAGATGGATGCCACGACCGAGACGGCATTCATCGGGGGTGAGCTGTATCTGCGGGGCGGTCAGTGGAAGTTCCGGGCGGTCGGACAGGGGTATGCGTCCGGGCTGGCCGGTCTCGCCACCGACTTCGGTATCAGCGTGGAGTCCGACGGGGCCGGTGCGCCCGGGCCGGAGCCGGCGGTTTCGCCCGGGGGCGCTGCGGCGGTGTCGCCCGCGCTCCCGCCGACGGGCTCACGGACGGCTGCTTCCACCGCTGCGGGCGCTCCGCCGGCGCCCCCGGTACCCCCGGTGCCGTCGGCCCCCTCGCGTCTCAGCAAGGGCGAGGAACGCTTGCCCGTGGACATGCGCAAGCGGCTCTCGTTGCGCAAGGAGCAGGTGGCGGTCAGCCTGCGGAAGCACGGTGCGGAGGGGGTCACGGCACGCGTCGTGTTGATCCTCGACGCCTCCGGTTCCATGTCGTTCCTGTACTCGAAGGGCGTCGTGGCCGACGTGGTGGAGCGGATGGCCGCGGTGGCGGCGCAGCTGGACGACGACGGGGTGATGCAGGCGTGGACGTTCGCCTCCCATGCCGCCCGGCTGCCGGACCTGACTCTGGGCGAGCTGCCCGAGTGGCTGGAGCTCCATGTCCGGGTCGGTGAGCTGAGCCTGTTTCGGCGGAGCAAGAAGCCACGCAAGGGCCTGCTGCCGGGACAGGTGGACATGCGGTCGGTCGGTATCCAGAACGAGGAGCAGAAGGCGATCACCGCGGTGCGGACGTATGTACGAGAGCACCCGGCTGTCGATCCCACGCTGGTGTTGTTCTTCTCCGACGGAGGTGTCTATCGGAACAAGGAGATCGAGCAGGAGCTGAGAGGCGCGGTGGAGGAGCCGATCTTCTGGCAGTTCGTGGGCCTGGGGCGGTCGAACTACGGAGTGCTGGAGCGGTTCGACACGCTGCCCGGTCGGCGCGTCGACAACGTGGGGTTCTTCGCGGTGGACGACATCAGCGGCCTGCCGGACCCGGAGTTGTACGACCGGCTGCTTTCCCAGTTCCCGGCCTGGATGACGGCGGCCCGGGGGCTCGGCATCATCTGACGGGCCGCGCCGGGACCGTACGAGAGGGACGAGCGGGGCGGGCGCAGGTGAAGGGGCGGGCAGCGGCAAAAGGGCCCGCGCCGTATCGGCGCAGGCCCTCGTTCCCGTCACCCCGGTGTCGGCCCGCCGGGTGTCACTCCGGCTGGTGCTCGGGCCCCCCGAAGTCCGGGCTGGTGAAGTCCGGGCTGGTGAAGCTCGGGCGCGGACCCGCCGCGGGGCCGCCGTCGGGGCTGCTGAACCCCGGCCGGTTGTAGCCGAGGTGCGGCATACGGCCGGTGGTCGGCGTCGGTGACGGACGGGTCAGTGCCGCCGCGCCCGGATCGGCGAGGGCCTCCCGGAGGAACGGCATGATGCCGCGCTCCAGCAGGGCCTCGCGCCAGGTTTCCCTGGCCCGGGCCACCTCCGTGTCGAGCTCGCCGGGCGCTCCGGCCTGGAGCGAGGACGAGCCGTTGCGCAGAGCGGTCAGCAGCAGCCCGACCGCGGCGACCAGGATCGCGCCCGCCGTGACCGCGCCGAAGACCCACCCGGTGGTCAGGAGGGTCTGGGCGAACGCCAGCTCGGGGGTGAGGAGCTTCAGGACGAACCCGACGAGCAGGAAGATCGCCGCGGCTGTTCCGGCGAGGACGGGGGCGAGCACCGCGACGACGGCAATGGCGCCGGCTCCGGCGGTCTCGGTGACCTCGCCCATGGTGGCGGCGAGCCCCATCGCGGTCGCGCCGGGCTCCGCGGAGCCGGCTCCTTCGATCACGATTGGGGTGGACGGCGCCGGGCGGCGCAGTTCCTCGCGGACCTTCACGTAGTGCGCGTACTCGGTCGCCGCGGCCGCCGTGATGAGTGCGGTGGCGTTGAGCGCCATGGTGCGCAGTTGTTCGGCGTTGAGCCGCTGGCCGACAGCGGCGAGTTCCGGGCGGTGTGGGGCGGAGCGCAGCGCCTCATCGAGGATCCGCTCGTATTCCTGGCGGTCCTCGCTCAGCAGGTGCTGCGGAACGCTGTTCATGTGCATCCCCCGATGCTCCGTAGGGCTGGTGGCTCGCACGCTGACGAGCCGTCGGGCAGAAACGGAGGGGAGCCTGCTACGGATAAGCCGATGGTAGAGCGGTGACGGCACGCCGTGACAGGGGGTTTCCAGAAATTGCCCCCTGGCCAGCGCTGTCCTCCGTGGGGGACGCCTGCCCGAAGAACCCTCAGCTATCCAGGGGCAGTTGCTGGACCAGCAGTTTTCCGGCCATGGTCACTCCGCCGTCCATCGCGATGGCCAGTCCGTCGGCGTAAAGATGTGGTCCCTCGACCACGGGGCCCGCGGCGTCCTCGCCCTCCTCCGAGCCGACCTCGCCCAGGAGGTACGGGATGGGGCTGTGGCCATGGACGACGCGGGTGCCGCCGTATGTGTCCAGCAGGGACAGCGCCGCCTCGGCGCCTCCGTCGTCGCGGAAGGCGAAGCGTCTGGTGAACTTCCGGAAGAGGTCCCAGCACTCGTCCGCGTCGTTGCGCGTGAGGGTTTCGCGGATCGTGTCGTTGACCGCCTCGATCGAGTCGCCGTAGTCGAGGTAGGCGGTGGTGTCGGAGTGCACGAGGAGGTGCCCGTCGACCTGCTCCATGGCGTCCAGGCGGGCCATCCACTGCAGGTGGTGGTCCTGGAGGCGGTCCATGTCGGTCTTCTGGCCGCCGTTGAGCAGCCAGGCGGCCTGGAAGGTGGCGGTGCCCGCGCCGGAGTTGACGGGGGTGTCGCCGAACCGCTTGGCGCCGAGCAGCAGCAGCTCGTGGTTGCCCATGAGCGCTTTGCAGTAGCCGCCGGCCGCGGCCGCCTCGGCGGACAGCCGCATCACGAGGTCGATCACGCCGATGCCGTCGGGGCCGCGGTCGGTGAAGTCGCCGAGGAACCACAGGCGCGAGGTCCCGGCGGACCAGTTGCCCGCGGCGTCGAGGAGGCCCTGCTCCTGGAGCGCGGCGACCAGCTGGTCGAGGTAGCCGTGCACGTCGCCGACGACGTACAGCGGACCCGGCCCGTCGGCGGGCTGGGGAGCCGCCACGGCGGCGGGGTCCATGACGACCTGCACCGTGTCGCCCCGGTTGATGACAGGCAGGTCGCGCCGGGTGGGCGTGTAGCCCTCGGGCTCCTCGCCGACTCCGGCCGCCTCGCCGGGAGCTGCGCTCGGCGGGTACGGACCGGTCTCGTGGATGTACGCGGGCACCCGGAAGTCGCGCAACGTCTCCGTACGCACCGCCTCGGGTCCCTGACCGGCCCCCTGAGTCATCGACCCCTCCACCACCATCGCGCCGCATCTGCACCGGATCGGACTGCCTGGTCGCAGCGGCCCGCGGTGTCGTGGGCCCATCATAGGAATGCGGATCGCGCCATGTGATGACCCAGGGGTGGTGAATCGGAGCAGGAACCCTGTTCACCACGGTTTTCGCCCGAATTGGGCGGGGCTTTCCCTGGTGGATGCCCCGCCACAGACATGACGGACGTCAACCTCAGCGTACGCCGGGCCACTCCTCCCCGGCCGACCCGGACTACCCCTTCTCGGGTGACCGGGGCGGGTGGACCGTCGTGCGGGGTGGACGCCGCTCGGAGGAGGTCCGCACGATCAACTCCGTCGGTATGACCTGTTCGACGGTTTTGTCGGTTTCTGCTCCCTCGATGGCGTCGATGAGGAGCTGGACGACGGCGGTGCCGATGCGGCGGGGTTTGAGCGAGAGGGTGGTGATGGGCGGCTCGGTGCTGGCATAGACGGTGGACTCGCTGCAGCAGACCAGCAGCAGGTCGTCCGGGACGCGCAGTCCGTAGCGCCGGGCCGCGGCCAGCAGATCGGTGCCGTTGGGGTCGAAGAGGCCGTAGACCGCGTCGGGGCGGTCGGGCCGGGCCAGCAGCCGGTCCGCGGCGACGGCGCCCGCGCACGGGTCGTGGGCCGGGTAGGCCTCGTACACCGGATCCTGTCCGACCCGCTCGCACCAGTGCAGATACGCGGTGGTGGAGAGGTGGGTATAGGTGTCGGTGGAGGTGCCGGTGAGGAGGCCGATGCGGCGGGCGCCGGCGTCGGCGAGGTGGTCGAGGATGCCCAGGACGGCGGCTTCGTGGTCGTTGTCGACCCAGGCGGTGACGGGCAGGGTGCCGGCGGGGCGGCCGTCGGAGACGACGGGTAAGCCCTGCCGGACGAGTTCGCTGACCACGGGGTCCTGGTCGGAGGGGTCGATGACGACGGTTCCGTCGAGGGCGACGTTGGACCAGACGTCGTGGCGTGAGGTGGCGGGGAGGATGACCAGGGCGTAGCCGCGGGCGAGTGCGGCGGAGGTGGCGGCTCTGGCCATCTCGGCGAAGTAGGCGAATTCGGTGAAGGTGAAAGGTTCATCCCCGTAGGTGGTCACGGTCAGGCCGATGAGGCCGGACTTGCCGGTACGGAGGGTTCGGGCGGCGGCCGACGGGCGATAGCCCAGCCGGTCGGCGACTTCACGGACGTGGCGTCGGGTGGCGTCCGGGAGCCGGCCCTTGCCGTTGAGGGCGTCAGAGACGGTTGTGATGGAGACGCCTGCGGCCGCGGCGACGTCTCTGATTCCCGCCCGGCCCGGTCGACCGCCTCGGCGGGTAGTCTCCGCCCGGCTCACCTGGTGCTTCCCTGCTGCTGTCATGGCGAGCCGATAGTAGGGCTCATGCGGTGGGGTAGTGCGGACGCATATGCACGCGTTGACAGGCACGTTTCTGCATGATCAAAAATGCCCTACTGTCTTTGAAACCAAGTCAGTTGAACGATCCAATGGCAGTACGTGACGCGTCGGCGCGCATGGGCCTGCCAAGTGGGTCATGTTTCGAAGAGGTCTCAACTCACCTGCACGGGTGATGCGCGCTACGGCGTGAGCCACCAGCGCACAGCTCTGAAGGCAACGCGCCCCCCCATTCGTACGCCTTCGTACGAGGATGACCACAGAGTCCGCGCGGCGACGGTCGCCGGGGAGTATGACGATGATCACCAGGGCGTACGCGACGGGTCGTCGGCCTGTGCCAGGGGCGTCGCGTGGTTGTCCCCGGCCCATTCGCAGCGGCGCCGAATCCTCATAAGGTGAGAAGCATTGGTAGCCGATGGTGGTCATGAGCCAGCGGTGGTCACGAGGAGGACTGCGGTGAGCGAGACGAGCCCCAAGCTGCGTGCCGAGCTGGAGGGTATCCCCACCTACAAGCCGGGCAAGCCTGCCGCGGCCGGCGCGGTGGCGTACAAGCTGTCCTCCAACGAGAACCCCTACCCGCCGCTGCCCGGAGTCATGGAGAGCGTGATCGCCGCGAGCGGTACGTTCAACCGCTACCCGGACATGGCGTGCACGGGTCTGATGAGCGAGCTGTCGGACCGCTTCGGGGTCCCCCTCTCGCACCTGGCGACCGGCACCGGCTCGGTCGGGGTGGCCCAGCAGCTGCTGCAGGCGACCAGCGGACCCGGCGACGAGGTCATCTACGCCTGGCGGTCCTTCGAGGCGTACCCGATCATCACGCAGATCAGCGGGGCGACCTCGGTACGAGTGCCGCTGACCTCGGACGAGGTGCACGACCTGGACGCCATGGCCGACGCGATCACCGACAGGACGCGGCTGATTTTCGTCTGCAACCCGAACAACCCGACCGGCACCGTGGTGCGCCGGGCCGAGCTGGAGCGATTCCTCGACCGGGTGCCCGCAGATGTCCTGGTGGTCCTGGACGAGGCGTACCGCGAGTTCATCCGGGACGTCGAGGTGCCGGACGGCGTTTCGATCTACCGTGACCGGCCCAACGTCTGTGTGCTGCGCACCTTCTCCAAGGCGTACGGGCTCGCGGGTCTGAGGGTCGGTTTCGCGATCGCGCACGAGCCGGTGGCAGCGGCTCTGCGCAAGACGGCGGTGCCCTTCGGGGTGAGCCAGCTCGCGCAGGACGCGGCGGTCGCCTCGTTGCGTGCCGAGGACGAGCTGCTCGGCCGGGTCGGCTCTCTGGTGTGTGAGCGCAACCGTGTGGTCGAGGCGTTGCGCGGTCAGGGCTGGACGGTGCCCGAGACGCAGGCCAACTTCGTGTGGCTCAGGCTGGGGGAGCGCACGCTCGACTTCGCCGCCCACTGCGAGCAGGCCGGGGTCGTCGTGCGGCCCTTCGTCGGGGAAGGATTGCGCGTGACGATCGGCGAGACCGAGGCGAACGACATCTTCCTCAAGGCTGCCGACGGGTTCCACAAGGAGCTCTGACGTCACACTCCGGGGGCTGCGCTGCCCCACACTCCCGGGTCTCCGGTGTCTCACGGCCCCGGTACTCCGGTGTCTCAGGGCGCCGGAGCACCGGGGCCGTCGGCGGTCCGGAGGACGCCTTGGTGTGTTCGAGACCTTCCGAGGGGTTGACGTAAAAGGGGACCCCCCTTCGAAGGTCGAAAGCCGGTGCGTCATAATTGCTTGTGAATGTGAACGCGTTCACAAGCGTGTCCCGATTGTCCCATGATGCCTGTAGCAAAAGGGGCAAACTGCCGCTGTAACCATGGTGGCGTAAGGAGACTGATGACGTGGAACTGGCTTTGGCACCGGAGACTCTGGCTCGGTGGCAGTTCGGCATCACCACCGTCTACCACTTCCTCTTCGTCCCTCTGACGATCTCGCTCGCCGCTCTCACGGCGATTCTGGAGACCGCCTGGGTGCGGACGGGCAAGGAGCACTACCTCAGGGCGACCAAGTTCTGGGGAAAGCTGTTCCTGATCAACATCGCCATGGGTGTCGTGACCGGCATCGTGCAGGAGTTCCAGTTCGGCATGAACTGGTCCGACTACTCGCGCTTCGTCGGTGACGTGTTCGGTGCCCCGCTGGCCTTCGAGGCCCTGATCGCCTTCTTCTTCGAGTCCACCTTCATCGGGCTGTGGATCTTCGGCTGGGACAAGCTTCCGAAGAAGGTGCACCTCGCCTGTATCTGGGTGGTCTCCATCGGCACGATCTTGTCGGCGTACTTCATCATGGCGGCCAACTCCTTCATGCAGCATCCGGTCGGCTACCGGCTGGTGAAGAAGGCGGACGGCACGATGCGTGCCGAGCTGACCGACTTCCCCAAGGTGCTCTTCCAGGAGACGGCGCTCGTCAACTTCTGGCATGTGATCAGCGCGTCCATCCTGGTCGGCGGCGCCTTCATGACCGGCATCGCCGTCTTCCACCTGCGCAAGAAGCGGCACGTCCGCACCATGCGGATGTCGCTGCGGCTCGGCCTGGTCACCGCTCTGGTCGGCACGCTCCTCACCGTCGTCAGCGCCGACACCCTGGGCAAGGTGATGTACGAGCAGCAGCCGATGAAGATGTCGGCCGCCGAAGCCCTGTGGGACTCGCAGCAACCCGCGCCCTTCTCGCTCTTCGCGTACGGCGATGTCGCCAAGGGCCACAACACCGTCGCCATCGAGATCCCGGGGATACTCTCCTTCCTCGCCAAGAACGACTTCAACGCCAAGATTCCCGGCATCAACGACATCAACAAGTCCGAACAGGAGAAGTTCGGGCCCGGTGACTACCGGCCCAACATCCCCACCGCCTACTGGGCGTACCGCTGGATGATCGGCTTCGGCGGGGTCTCGATGGCCCTGTGTACCGCCGGCCTCTGGCTGACCAGGCGGAAGTTCTGGCTGGCGCCGGAACACCGCACCGGGGACGAGGACGTCCCGAAGCTCATGCTCACCAAGAACATGGAGCTGACGCCGAAGCTCGGCATCTGGTGGTGGCGGCTGTCCCAGTGGACGTTGATCTTCCCGCTCATCGGCATCTCCTGGGGCTGGATCTTCACCGAGACGGGGCGTCAGCCCTGGGTGGTGTACGGCCTGTTGAGGACCAGGGACGCGGTCTCGCCCGGGGTCTCCCAGGGGGAGGTGCTGACCTCGCTGATCGTGTTCACCCTCATCTACGCGATCCTCGCCGTCATCGAGGTGAAGCTGATGCTCAAGTACGTGAAGCAGGGGCCGCCGGAGCTCACCGAGGCCGACCTCAACCCGCCCACCAAGATCGGCGGCGACCCCCATGACGCCGACAAGCCGATGGCCTTCTCCTACTAGGCCCAGGGAGCTGCTGAGTCATGGAACTCCACGACGTCTGGTTCGTCATCATCGCGGTCCTGTGGACCGGCTACTTCTTCCTGGAGGGCTTCGACTTCGGGGTCGGCGTCCTCACCAAGCTGCTGGCCCGCGACCGCACCGAGAAGCGGGTCCTCATCAACACCATCGGACCCGTCTGGGACGGCAACGAGGTGTGGCTGCTCTCGGCGGGCGGCGCGACCTTCGCCGCCTTCCCGGAGTGGTACGCCACGCTCTTCTCCGGCTTCTATCTGCCGCTGCTGCTCATCCTGGTCTGCCTGATCGTGCGCGGAGTCGCCTTCGAGTACCGGGTGAAGAGGCCCGAGGAGCACTGGCAGCGCAACTGGGAGGCGGCGATCTTCTGGACCTCGCTCGTCCCCGCGTTCATGTGGGGCGTGGCCTTCGGCAACATCGTGCACGGAGTGAAGATCGACAAGAACTTCGAGTACGTGGGCAACTTCGGTGACCTGCTCAACCCGTACGCGCTCCTGGGCGGTCTGGTCACGCTGACGCTGTTCACCTTCCACGGGACCGTGTTCGTGGGGCTCAAGACCGTCGGGGACATCCGGGAGCGGGCCCGCAAGCTTTCGCTCGGGGTCGGGCTGGTGGCCGCCGTGGTGGCACTCGTCTTCCTGATCTGGACCCAGGCCGACAATGGCGACGCGAAGTCCCTGGTCGCGTTGATCGTGGCCGTGGTCGCCCTCGTCGCCGCGATCGCGGTGGCCCAGACGGGGCGTGAGGGCTGGGCGTTCGCGCTGTCGGGGCTCACCATCGTGGCGGCCGTCGCGATGCTCTTCCTGACGCTCTTCCCGAACGTCATGCCGTCCTCGCTCAATGCGGACTGGAGCCTGACGGTCACCAACGCCTCGTCGTCTCCGTACACCCTGAGGATCATGACCTGGTGCGCGGGAATCGCCACCCCGATGGTCCTGCTCTACCAGTCTTGGACGTACTGGGTGTTCCGCAAGAGGATCGGTACGCATCACATCGCCGCGGATGTTGCGCACTGAGTCCGACCTTATGGGCTGAATGCGACCTCATCGATCAAGTCCTACCCAAGGGCATGTTTCACGTGAAACATGCCGGATGAGCCAAGGGTGTGTTTCACGTGAAACCAATCGATCCGCGTCTGCTGCGGTACACCCGTGCCACTCGCTTCTTCCTCATGGCGGTCGTGGGGCTGGGTGCGGCCGGGGCGGCGCTGGTCATTGCCCAAGCGATGCTCATCGCCGAAGTGGTCGTCGGTGCTTTCCAACACGGCCACTCGGCTTCCGAACTCCGGACGCCCCTGGTCCTGCTGGTCGCGGTCGCCATCGGGCGGGCGGCTGTCTCCTGGCTCACCGAACTCGCCGCACACCGGGCGAGCGCGGCGGTCAAGTCGGAGTTGCGAGGGCGGTTGCTGGAGCGGGCCGCCACGCTCGGCCCCGGGTGGCTGAGCGGGCAGCGGACCGGGTCACTGGTCACCCTCGCCACGCGGGGGGTGGACGCGCTCGACGACTACTTCTCGCGCTACCTCCCCCAGTTGGGACTCGCGGTCGTGGTGCCCGTGGCCGTGCTTGCGCGGATCGTCACCGAGGACTGGGTGTCGGCGGTGATCATCGTCGTCACCCTGCCGCTCATCCCCGTCTTCATGGCGTTGATCGGCTGGGCGACCCGGTCCCAGATGGACCGTCAGTGGCGACTGCTGTCCCGGCTCTCGGGGCACTTCCTGGATGTGGTCGCCGGTCTGCCCACGCTCAAGATCTTCGGGCGGGCCAAGGCGCAGGCCGAGTCGATCCGGCGGATCACCGGCGAGTACCGCCAGGCGACCATGCGGACGCTGCGGATCGCCTTCCTGTCGTCCTTCGCGCTGGAGCTGCTCGCCACGATCTCGGTCGCCCTGGTCGCGGTGACCATCGGGATGCGGCTCGTCCACGGCGACATGGATCTGTACGTCGGGCTCGTCATCCTCGTCCTCGCCCCCGAGGCATATCTGCCGCTGCGACAGGTGGGAGCGCAGTACCACGCCGCCGCCGAGGGGCTTGCGGCGGCGGAGGAGATCTTCTCGGTGCTGGAGACCCCGGTGCAGGCCACCGGCTCTCTCGTCGCGCCGGAGGGCGAGATAGGCTTCGAGGGCGTGACGGTCCGGTATCCGGGGCGCTCCGGGGATGCGGTTTCCGATGTCTCCTTCGTGGTCGGGCCCGGTGAGACGGTGGCCCTCGTCGGACCGAGCGGTGTGGGCAAGTCGACGCTGCTGAACGTGCTGCTGGGGTTCGTGGAGCCCGGCTCGGGGCGGGTACGGATCGGGGGAGTCGATCTCGCCGAGGCCGATGTGGAGGAATGGCGGTCCCGGGTGGCGTGGGTGCCTCAGCGGCCGCACCTCTACGCCGGCTCGATCGCCGACAACGTACGGCTCGCCCGGCCCGACGCCGACGACGCGGCGGTGCGCCGGGCGCTGGCCGAAGCGGGGGCGCTGGAGTTCGTGGACGCCCTGCCCGACGGCGTCGGGACGGTTCTCGGCGAGGACGGCAGCGGACTCTCCGCCGGGCAGCGCCAACGTCTCGCGCTGGCCCGGGCGTTTCTCGCGGACCGGCCCGTGCTGCTCCTCGACGAGCCGACGGCCTCGCTGGACGGGGCGACGGAGGCGGAGGTCGTGGCGGCGGTGCGCAGGCTCGCCGTCGGCCGGACGGTGCTGCTGGTGGTGCACCGGCCCGCGCTGCTGGAGGTGGCCGACCGGGTGGTGCGGCTCGAGGCCGCGGCGTCGGTCGTCGCGACCGGTTCCGTCCACGGCGAGGGCACGAAGGAGCTCCGGCCGGTCGAGCCCGAGGGCGTGCCCTCGGCCGCTACGGAAGAGGCCCACCCGGCCCCTCCGCGGCGCGGAGGCGTACTCGCCCGGGTCCGCGCGATGGCCGGCCCCCGGAGTGGTCGTTTCGCTCTCGCCCTTCTCCTCGGGAGCCTCGCCCTCGGAAGTGCCGTCGGGCTGATGGCCACCTCCGGGTGGCTGATCTCGCGGGCGTCGCAGCAGCCGCCGGTGATGTACCTGATGCTGGCCGTGACCGCCACGCGGGCGTTCGGGATCGGCCGGGCCGTCTTCCGGTACGCGGAGCGACTCGTGTCGCACGACGCGGTGCTGCGGATGCTGGCCGACACGCGGGTCGCCGTCTACCGGCGCCTTGAGCGCCTGGCCCCCGCCGGACTGCGGACGGCCCGCCGGGGCGATCTGCTGTCGCGGCTCGTGGCCGACGTGGACGCCCTGCAGGACTACTGGCTGAGGTGGCTGCTGCCCGCCGGGGCGGCGCTCCTCGTGTCCGCCGCCTCCGTCGGCTTCACCGCCTGGCTGCTTCCCGAGGCCGGGGCCGCCCTCGCCGTCGGGTTGCTGGCGGCCGGGGTCGGTGTCCCGCTCCTGACCGGCGCCGTGGCGCGCCGCGCGGAGCACCGGCTGTCCCCCGCCCGCGGCGCCCTGGCGACCCGGGTGACCGACCTCCTCACCGGCACGGCCGAGCTGACGGTCGCGGGCGCGCTGCCCACCCGTACGGCCGAGGCGCGACGGGCCGACACCGTGCTGACCCGCATCGCCTCCCGGGCCGCCACCGCGACCGCGCTCGGCGACGGGCTCATCGCGCTGGCGACCGGACTGACCGTCGCGGCGACCGCCCTCGTGGGCGCCCAGGCCGTCGCCGGCGGGCGACTGAGCGGCGTGGCGATGGCCGTGGTCGTCCTCACCCCGTTGGCCGCGTTCGAGGCCGTCCTGGGGCTTCCGCTCGCCGTCCAGTACCGACAGCGGGTGCGCAGGAGCGCGGAGCGTGTGTACGAGGTGCTGGACGCCCCCGATCCCGTACGCGAACCGGAGCTCCCGCAGCCGGCGCCCGCGTCGCCGTTCCCGCTGCGCGTACAGGGGCTCCGGGCGCGCCATGCCGGACAGGACCGGGACGCACTCGCCGGCCTTGAGCTGACCCTCGAACAGGGCCGCAGGGTCGCCGTCGTCGGCCCCTCCGGCTCCGGCAAGACCACGCTCGCACAGGTGCTGCTGCGGTTCCTGGACGCGGAGGCGGGGACGTACACACTGGGCGGCACGGACGCGTGCGGGATGGACGGGGACGACGTACGCCGACTGGTCGGGCTCTGCGCCCAGGACGCGCACCTCTTCGACAGCACGGTGCGCGAGAACCTCCTGCTGGCCCGGAAGAACGCCACCGAGGCCGAGCTGCGCGACGCGCTCGCGCGGGCCCGGCTCCTGGAGTGGGTGGACGGACTGCCCGACGGGCTCGACACGCTGATCGGCGAGCACGGGGCGCGGCTGTCCGGTGGTCAGCGCCAGCGGCTGGCGCTCGCTCGCGCGCTGCTGGCCGACTTCCCCGTGCTCGTTCTCGACGAGCCCGCGGAACATCTCGACCTGCCGACGGCGGACGCGCTCACCGCGGACCTGCTGGCGGCGACCGAGGGCCGTACGACGCTGCTGATCACGCATCGGCTGGCCGGTCTCGCGGCGGTGGACGAGGTGATCGTGCTGGCGGCGGGACGGGTGGCGCAGCGGGGTGCCTACGCGGAGCTGTCGGTGGTGGCGGGGCCGTTGCGGGAGATGCTGGAGCGGGAGGCGGCGGGGGATCTGCTGGTCGGCGCGGCGGCGCGCTAGCGCCCCCGGGCAACATCTCAACTTTCCGGCCCAAAGGGGACTAACTACTCTCGAAGCATGTCAGTGGTGCCCGCCTCCCCCCGTCCGGACAGCGGCCCGGACGTGCCGCGGCTGCTGGAGGCGGTGCGGTCGATCGGGTCGGGGCTGGAGCTGCACTCGACGCTGGACCGGATCTGCGAGAAGGCGGCCGAGCTGGCGGACGCGCGCTACGCCGCCATCGGGGTCGTGGCGGAAGACGGTGAGGGACTCGCGGACTTCGTCTTCCACGGCGTCGACGAGGAGACCGCCCGGCGGATCGGGCAGCTGCCCGACGGACACAAGGGGCTGCTCGGGGCGCTCATCCACGACCCGGCGCCGGTACGGCTCGCGCAGCTGGACGAGGACACGCGCGCGTGCGGATTCCCCGAGCACCATCCGGCGATGCGCAGCTTCCTGGGGGTTCCGATCCGGGTGCAGGGGGAGATCTTCGGGAATCTGTACCTGGCCGAGAAACGCGGCGGCGGCCCGTTCACCGACGACGACCTCAACATGGTCCGCGTGCTGGCCGCGGAGGCGGGTATCGCGATCGGCAACGCCCGGCTGTACGAGGCCGCCCAGCAACGCGAACGGTGGATCGACGGATCGGTGGCCGTGACCCGGGCACTCCTGTCGGCCGACGACGCCGAGGACGCCCTCCAGGTCGTCGCGGAACAGGCCCGCAGGCTCTCCGGATCGGTGGCCGGGGTCGTGCTGCTGCCCGCCGCGGAGGGCGGTCTGGAGATCAGCGCGGTCGCCAAGGACCGCCCGTCCAAGGTGCTGGGAGCCGTCGTCCCGCCGGAGAGCGAACTGGTCGCCGAACTCCTCGACGGAGAGGCCGTGTTCCTCGACGACGCGGCCACCGACCCGCGCATGGTCACCGACTTCGCCCGCGAGTACGGGCCGACGATGATGCTTCCCCTCCAGTGCGGCGGCCGTCTCCTGGGAGCCCTCGTCACTCCCCGGGAACGGGGCGGGCGTCCTTTCACCGAGACCGAGCGCACCCTCGCCACGCACTTCGCCTCGCAGGCCGCGCTCGCGCTGATGATGGCCGAGGCACAGCGCGACCGGGAGCGGCTCGCGGTCTACGAGGACCGCGACCGGATCGCCCGTGACCTGCACGACCTCGTCATCCAGCGGCTGTTCGCCACCGGGATGCTGTTGGAGAGCGCACAGCGCAACTCGGCCGTGCCCGAGGTGCGGGAGGGCGTCGAAAAGGCGGTCGATGAACTCGACGTCACCATCCAGGAGATCCGCACCGCCGTCTTCGCGCTCCAAAAGGGACCTGCCGAATCGCCGTCCGGGCTGCGCACGCGGGTGCTGCGGGAGATCAACATGGCCGCCGTGCCGCTCGGCTTCAGGCCCACGCACCGATTTGTCGGGCCCGTCGACACGGCGGTCGGTGAACTCACGGGCAAGAACCTCATCGCGGCTTTGCGCGAGGCCCTCTCCAACGCCTTCCGGCATGCCGGGGCCTCCCGTATCGACGTCGTCGTCGACGCGACCGTCGTCCTGCCGGACGGCCGACAGGGTGTCCGGCTGACCGTCGCGGACAACGGCGTCGGCATCCCCGAGGGCGGCCGGCGCAGCGGCCTGCGGAACCTCGGGCGGCGCGCCGAGTCGCTGGGCGGCGACAGCTGGTACGGACCGGGGCCCGGGGCCGATGGCGGCGGCGGCGGCGGTACGACGGTGGTGTGGCAGGCGCCGCACGCTCCGCAGGCGGAACCGGTTTAGAACCCCGGGCACGGGACCGGTTCGGAACCCCGGGCGCGGTACCGCTTCGGAACGCCGGGCACGGGACCGGTTTGGAGCTCTGGGCGCGGGATCGGTTCGGAGTTCTGGGCCGCTGTGGGACCGCCGGTCCTGCCCAGCCGCTCCTACAGCCGCTCGGCGAGGATCTTCTCGATGACGACCGCCACCCCGTCCTCGTTGTTGGCGACCGTGCGACCGGAGGCCGCGGCGATCACGGCGGGGTGCGCGTTGCCCATCGCGTACGACGTGCCCGCCCAGGTCAGCATCTCGACGTCGTTCGGCATGTCTCCGAAGGCGACGACCTCTTCGGGGGAGATACCGCGCTCGGCGCAGCACAGTTCGAGCGTGCTGGCCTTGGAGACGCCGGGGCCGCTGATCTCCAGCAGGGCGCTGGGGCTGGAGCGGGTGATGGTGGCGCGGTCGCCGACGGCACGACGGGCCACGGTGAGGAAGGCGTCGGGGTCGAGCTCGTGGTGGAAGGCGAGGATCTTGAGCACCGGTTCGCCGGCGCCGGGGGCGTCCGGGGCCAGGAGCCGCTCGGCGGTCGCGAGGGTGTCGGGGATCTCCATGTGCAGCTTGGGGTACGCGGGCTCCTGGTAGAAGCCGTACGTCTGCTCGACGGCGAACACGGTGCCAGGCGCGGCCTCCCGCAGCAGTCGTACGGCGTCGAGCGCGTTCTCCCGCGCCAGCTCGCGGACCTTGACGAACCGGTGGGCGCCGGGGCCGCCGTGCAGGTCGACCACGGCGGCGCCGTTGCCGCAGATCGCCAGGCCGTGGCCGTGGACGTGGTCGCTGACGACGTCCATCCAGCGGGCCGGGCGGCCGGTCACGAAGAAGACCTCGATGCCGGCCTTCTCGGCGGCGGCGAGGGCGGCGACCGTGCGCTCGGATACGGACTTGTCGTCGCGCAGGAGGGTGCCGTCGAGGTCCGTGGCGATCAGGCGCGGCGGAAGGGCGGCTGCCGGGGTCTCTGGCTGTCGGGTCGCTGAGGTCACCGGGCCATTCTCGCGCATATGCCCGCACGGCCGTGCGGGAGCCCGCACATGTGAGTGGTTACCGCTCTCACCAGTACCGTTACACCCCGCTGCCGCCACCCCCGCTGCCGCCGGCCCCGCTGTCGCCGGCCGTCAGGCCAGCTGTGCCGGGGCCTCCATGGCGATCTGCTCGAAGACCTTCTCGTCCGCGGCGAAGTCCGAGTCGGGGATGGGCCAGTGGATCACGATGTCGGTGAGGCCCAGCTCCGCGTGCCGGCCCGCGAAGTCGACGAACGCGTCGAGGGACTCCAGCGGACGGCCACGGTCCGGGGTGAAGCCGGTGAGCAGGACTTTGTCGAGTTCGGACACGTCACGGCCGACCGTGGCGCAGGCGGCGGCGAGCTTCTCCACCTGTCCGCGAATGGCCTGAACCGACTGTTCAGGGGTGCCCGTTTCGTACAGCTTGGGGTCGCCGGTCGTCACCCAGGCCTGCCCGTGGCGGGCGGCGAGCCTCATGCCGCGCGGGCCGGTGGCTGCCACCGCGAAGGGCAGTCGGGGCCGCTGGACACAGCCCGGGATGTTGCGCGCCTCGTGTGCCGAGTAGAACTCGCCGTCGTGGGAGACCGCGTCCTCGGTGAGGAGGCGGTCGAGCAGCGGTACGAACTCGCCGAAGCGGTCGGCGCGCTCGCGCGGGGTCCAGGGCTCCTGGCCGCTCTTCAGAAGCGTCGTGGCGTCGAATCCGTTGCCGCCCGCGCCGATGCCCAGGGTGATCCGGCCGTTCGAGATGTCGTCGAGGGAGATCAGTTCCTTGGCGAGGGTCACCGGGTGCCGGAAGTTCGGCGAGGTCACGAGCGTGCCCAGGCGGAGTCGGTCGGTGGCGGCGGCCGCTGCGGTGAGCGTGGGCACGGCACCGAACCAGGGGCCGTCCCGGAAGGTCCGCCACGACAGGTGGTCGTACGTGAACGCGGTGTGGAAGCCGAGCTGCTCCGCACGCTGCCAGGCGGCACGCCCGCCTTCGTGCCAGCGGAGGTACGGCAGGATCACAGTGCTCAGACGCAGACTCATGCATCGAGCGTAAGCGGAGCCGCAGGGTGGTCGTGGCCACCGCGTGATCGCTCCACCGGCGCCCCTTGACCGACCGGCCGGTGGACGATCAGTGCGGGCCGGGGAAGCGCAGATACTTCGGCGGCACGGCCTCGGTGAGCCACACCCCGTTCGCGCTGACCCGGAAGACATGGCCGTCGCGGTGCATGGCGGCGGCGTCCACGCCGAGCACGACGGGCCGGCCGCGGCGGGCGCCGACGCGGGTCGCGGTCTCGCGGTCGGGCGAGAGATGCACGTCGTGCCGGTTCATGGGCCGCAGCCCCTCGGCCCGGATCGCGTCCAGATTGCGGGCCACGGTTCCGTGGTAGAGGTACTCCGGCGGAGTCGCCGGGGGCAGTCCGAGGTCGACCTCGACGGAGTGGCCCTGGCTGGCGCGGATGCGGGTGCCCTCCACGGCGAAGCGCCGCTTGTCGTTCGTGGCCACCACATGGTCCAGCTCCTCGCGGGTGATCCGGAAGCCGTGCGCCGCCGCTGCCGCGATCAGCGTGTCGATCTCGACCCAGCCTCCCTCGCCGAGCGTGAGCCCGATCCGCTCGGGCTGATGCCGCAGATGCTTCGAGAGGTACTTCGACACCTTCACGGTGCGTCTTTCATCCATCGGTTCGTTCATCCTGCCAGCGTGCCTGGCGAGAGGCGGGTCACGCATTTGATTTTGGTTCGGAGGTTTGATCCACAAGCAAGTCCGGTTATCCACAGGTGAATTGACGAATCTGTGGACAACGCACAGAAGATTCAGGGGATTTCATCAACAATGCTGTGATTGTTGTAATTTGAAGTGAGATGGTCCAAGGTCCTGGCCTGGACCTCCCGTTCGACGGCAGCCGTGACGAAGGCCGCCACCTGCTCAGCACCAACCAGGTTCTCCATGGCCCGCATTGTGGCGACGGGGAGCTGAACGGAACGCGTCTCGTCCGTAGGTTCCTCGGACCGCCCCGCCCCAAGACGCTCACGCAGGTGCCGGGTCGCGAACAGCCGCATGGCGCGCGCCAGTTCCGCGTCCACCGTCTGCTGCGCGAGCGGTCGCAGACGGCGTACGAGGGAGGCCGCCTCGGCCGCCTCCGCGTCGCTCGGCGGATGCTCACCGAGATAGCGCGCGAAGACGTGCTCGGTCGTGAACTCCAGGAAACGCGCTGCGATGTGCTCGACCTTGCCCCTCAACTCCCGCAGATGGCCCGAGATCGCGGACAGCGGAACGCCGGCCGCGTACAACTCCACCGCCACGGCGAGCTCTTGGGGACTCGGGACCAGATACACCTCGCCGTCGCCGGGGACGCGCTCCAGCACTCCGAGCTCCACCGCCTCCGCCACCGCCGCGTCGTCCGGACTGCCGCCGAACCGCTCGTCCAGCTCGGCCCGCGACATGCGCACGGCCTCCTCGTCGGTCCACGGTCCGTCGACCTCCGCGACCAGCCCGAGGATCCCGCCCAGCCCCCGGCCCGCGTCCCAGGCCTCCAGGAGTTCCTTGATGGAGGCCAGGGTGTAGCCGCGGTCCAGGAGGTCGGCGATCTGCCGCAGCCGGGCCAGATGCGCGTCCGCGTACACGTTGGCGCGACCGCGCCGCTCGGGGCGGGGGAGCAGCCCACGGTCCTGGTAGGCGCGGATCGTCCGGACCGTGGCGCCGCTGTGGTGCGCCAGATCCTCGATGCGGTACGCGACCCGGACCGGCTCGTCGTTCACGCTGCCTGCCTCCCGACCCCCTGGGTACTACGCGACGGCCCCGCGCGGCGAGCCCTCCCCCGAGGGATGGTACGACCCCCGCGGACAACGGGACATGGCCGTGCCGAGCTCCTCCCGGGCGGGCAACAGGCCCTTGCGTACAGCCCTGTTGCGGGCGATCGCGAACCTCACAGCGGTGGCTCCATCCGCGCGATCGCGCGCAGCGCCCTCGGTGCCAGCCGGGACATCAGGCGGGCGCCGTGCGCCTCGGGGGTGACGGGCACGACCGCCTGGTTGCGGACGACCGCGCGCAGGATCGCGTCGGCCACCTTCTCCGGCGGGTAGTTGCGCAGCCCGTACAACCGCGCCGACTTCTTCTGGCGGCGTTTCTCCTCGCTCGCGTCCACCCCGGCGAAGTGCGCGGTCGAGGTGATGTTCGTGTTGACGAAACCCGGGCAGATCGCCGAGACGCCGATGCCCTGCCCGGCCAGCTCCGCGCGCAGGCACTCGCTGAGCATCAGCACGGCCGCCTTCGAGGTGCTGTAGGCGGGCAGCGCCTTCGAGGGCAGGTACGCCGCCGCCGACGCGGTGTTGACGATGTGGCCGCCCTGTCCACGCTCGGCCATCTGCCTGCCGAAGAGCCGGCAGCCGTGGATCACGCCCCACAGGTTGACGTCGAGGACCTTCTTCCAGTCCTCCGGCGTCGTGTCGAAGAAGGACCCGGACAGTCCGATCCCGGCGTTGTTCACCAGCACGTCCACCACGCCGTACTCGCCCGCGACCCTTTCGGCGAGCTTCTCCATGGCCTGCTCGTCGGAGACGTCGGCCGTCTCGGCCCAGGCTTCGGGGGAGCCGATCAGCCGGGACATCTCCGCCGTGCGGGCCGCGCCCTGCGCGTCCCGGTCGACGGCCACCACACGCGCGCCGGCCTCGGCGAACGCCAAGGCGGTGGCCCGTCCGATGCCGCTGCCCGCGCCGGTGACCAGCACGAGCTGCCCGCCGAACCGGTCGGCGTACCTGCCCGTGGCGATGGTGTCCCGCACCGGCACGCCGTCCTCGTTGGCGTGCACGAAGTCGGTGATCCAGGAGGCCAGTTGGTCGGGCCGTGTACGCGGGATCCAGTGTTTGTCCGGGAGGGTGCGACGCACCAGCTGCGGGGCCCACTCCTCCAGGTCGTCGTAGAGCCGCTCGGAGAGGAACCCGTCCCCCAGGGGCGTGACGAGCTGCACGGGCGCGTGCGCGTAGGCGTCCGGGCGTGGCCTGCTCAGCCGGGCCCGCACATTGTCGCGGTACAGCCACGCGCCGTGCGCCGCGTCCGTCGGCAACGAGGAGGTCGGATAGTCGCCCGCGGGCACCTTCTCGACCCGCCGCAGGATCTTCGGCCACTGCTTGCCGAGGGGGCCGCGCCAGGCGAGCTCCGGCAGCACGGGCGTGTGCAGCAGGTACACGTACCAGGACTTGGCGCCCTGGCCGAGGAGCTGGCCGACCCTGCGCGGGGTGGGCCGCCGCACGCGCCGCTTGATCCAGTGGCCGAAGTGGTCGAGGGACGGCCCGGACATGGAGGTGAAGGAGGCGATCCGGCCCTGGGTGCGCGCGACCGTGACGAACTCCCAGGACTGCACCGAACCCCAGTCGTGCCCCACCAGGTGCACCGGGCGGTCGGGGCTCACCGCGTCGACGACGGCCAGGAAGTCGTCCGTCAGCTTCTCCAGGGTGAACCCGCCCCGCAGTGGCCGCGGGGCCGTCGACCCGCCGTGGCCACGGACGTCGTACAGCACCACGTGGAAACGCTCGGCCAGGCGGGTCGCGACCTCGGACCACACCTCCTTCGAGTCCGGATAGCCGTGCACGAGCACCACCGTGGGCCCCGCCGGATCGCCCAGCTCGGCGACGCACAGCTCGATCCCACCCGTCCGCACCCGGCGCTCGCGCGCGCCTTCGAGAGTCACGAGAGTCACTTCTCCTTCGCCCAGCGCCGCACGGTACGTGTCCGTAACGTGACACTGGCGAATGTGACAGTTGTTAGAGGCTGCGTCAATAGACCTGCGTGGCACCTGTGGACAACCGGTCCGATGTGGATAAACCCCCGCCGGTTGTTCGACTTCAGGGGGACCCCTACGGGCCCGTACGACTGGAGTCTGACGCGGATACAGCTCCGTGGGTTGACGACCGCTGTGGCGTGCGCCACTACCTTCGACAACGTGACTGTGATCGCGACCGAAAGCCTGAGCAAGCGGTACCCCCGGGTGACCGCTCTTGACCGGCTCTCCGTGGACGTCGGACCCGGTGTGACCGGACTCGTCGGAGCCAACGGAGCTGGCAAGTCCACACTGATCAAGATCCTGCTGGGTCTCTCCCCCGCCACCGAGGGCCGCGCCCAAGTGCTCGGACTCGATGTCGCCACCCAAGGCGGCGCCATCCGTGAGCGGGTCGGGTACATGCCCGAGCACGACTGCCTGCCCCCCGACGTCTCGGCCACCGAGTTCGTCGTCCACATGGCGCGCATGTCCGGGCTCCCGCCGGCCGCAGCCCGCGAGCGCACCGCGGACACCCTGCGCCACGTCGGACTGTACGAGGAGCGCTACCGCCCCATCGGTGGCTACTCGACGGGCATGAAGCAGCGCGTCAAGCTCGCGCAGGCCCTCGTCCACGACCCCCAGCTGGTCTTCCTCGACGAGCCGACCAACGGCCTCGACCCGGTCGGCCGCGACGAGATGCTCGGCCTGATCCGCCGTATCCACACCGACTTCGGGATCTCGGTCCTGGTCACCTCGCACCTGCTGGGCGAGCTGGAGCGCACCTGCGACCACGTCGTGGTCGTCGACGGCGGCAAGCTGCTGCGGTCCAGCTCCACCACGGACTTCACCCAGACCACCACGACCCTCGCCATCGAGGTCACCGACACCGACGAGCACCCGGACGGCACCAAGGCGGTCCGCGAGGCGCTCCACGCGCGCGGGGTCGAGACCCACGACGGCAGCGGGCTGCCGGGCGCCGGCCACATCCTGCTGCTGACCGCCGAGGGCGAGGAGACCTACGACCTCGTCCGCGACGTCGTCGCCGACCTCGGCCTCGGCCTGATCCGGATGGAACAGCGCCGGCACCACATCGCGGAGGTCTTCCGCGAGGAACAGACGGACGGGACGGACGTGCAGGGCGTACGGAAGGAGGCAGTGGGCCATGGCAGTTGAGCAGTCCCTCACCCCGCGTGGTGAGCAGACCCGGATCCACGACATCGGCTACCGCCACTACGACGGCCCGCGCCTGGGCCGCGCCTACGCCCGTCGCTCGCTGTACTCGCAGTCCCTGCGCGGCTCCTACGGCCTGGGCCGCTCGGTCAAGTCCAAGGTGCTGCCGATGCTGCTCTTCGTGGTGATATGCGTCCCCGCACTCATCATGGTGGCCGTCGCGGTCGCCACCAAGGCGAAGGCCCTGCCGGTCGACTACACGCGTTACGCGGTCATCATGCAGGCCGTCATCGGTCTGTACGTCGCCTCCCAGGGACCGCAGTCCGTCTCGCGCGACCTGCGCTTCAAGACCGTGCCGCTGTACTTCTCACGCCCCATCGAGACCGTCGACTACGTACGCGCCAAGTACGCGGCGCTGGCCTCGGCGCTGTTCATCCTGACGACCGCGCCGCTGATCGTGCTCTACGTAGGGGCACTTCTGGCGAAGCTCGACTTCTCCGACCAGACGAAGGGCTTCGGACAGGGGCTGGTCTCCGTGGCACTGCTGTCGCTGCTCTTCGCGGGGATCGGCCTGGTCATCTCGTCGATCACCCCGCGCCGCGGCTTCGGCATCGCGGCCGTCATCGCGGCGCTGACCATCTCCTACGGAGCCGTGTCGACCGTCCAGGCCATCGCCTTCAACCAGTCCAGCTCCTCGGCCGTGCCCTGGCTCGGCCTCTTCTCTCCCATCACGCTCATCGACGGGGTGCAGACGGCCTTCCTCGGCGCCACCTCCGCCTTCCCCGGCGGTGAGGGCCCCTCGTCCGGGCAGGGAGTCGTCTACCTCGTCGTCGTCCTGGGGCTCATCGCGGGCTCCTACGGCCTCCTGATGCGCCGCTACCGAAAGGTCGGGCTGTGACCACGCTCAACATCGACCATGTCTCGCGCTGGTTCGGCAACGTGGTGGCGGTCAACGACATCACGATGACGATCGGCCCCGGCGTCACCGGCCTGCTCGGCCCGAACGGCGCCGGGAAGTCCACCCTCATCAACATGATGGGCGGCTTCCTCGCCCCCTCCACCGGCACCGTCACCCTCGACGGCCGGCCGGTCTGGCGCAACGAACAGATCTACAAGCACATCGGCATCGTCCCGGAGCGCGAGGCGATGTACGACTTCCTCACGGGCCAGGAATTCGTCGTCGCCAACGCCGAGTTGCACGGCCTCGGAGCGAAGGCCGCTCAGCGGGCGCTCGCCACGGTCGAGATGGAGTACGCGCAGGACCGCAAGATCTCGACGTACTCCAAGGGCATGCGGCAGCGCGTAAAGATGGCCTCCGCGCTCGTCCACGACCCGTCCCTGCTGCTGCTCGACGAGCCCTTCAACGGCATGGACCCGCGCCAGCGCATGCAGCTCATGGACCTGCTGCGCCGCATGGGCGACGAGGGCCGCACGGTGCTGTTCTCGTCCCACATCCTCGAAGAGGTCGAACAGCTCGCCGCCCACATCGAGGTGATCGTCGCCGGACGGCACGCGGCCAGCGGCGACTTCCGCCGCATCCGCCGCCTGATGACCGACCGCCCGCACCGCTACCTGGTGCGCTCCAGCGACGACCGGGCGCTGGCCGCCGCGCTGATCGCCGACCCGTCGACGTCAGGCATCGAAGTGGACCTGGCCGAGGGCGCGTTGCGCATCCAGGCGGTCGACTTCGGCCGGTTCACGGCGCTGTTGCCGCGCGTCGCGCGCGAGCACGGCATCCGGCTGCTCACGGTCTCGCCGTCCGACGAGTCCCTCGAGTCCGTCTTCTCGTATCTCGTCGCGGCGTAGGAGGCCAAGATGTACGACCCCACAGTCGCCCGGCTCACCTATCGAGCCTTGCTCGGCCGCCGCCGAGCCCTCATCCTCGGTGCGCTGCCCGTCCTGCTCATCGTGATCTCCGCGGCCGTACGCAGCTTCGCCGGAGCCGACGACCAGGTGGCATCGGACCTGCTCGGCGGGTTCGCGCTCGCCACGATGGTGCCGATCATCGGCGTCATCGCCGGCACCGGCGCGATCGGCCCCGAGATCGACGACGGCTCGGTGGTGTATCTGCTGGCCAAGCCCCTGAAGCGGCCGACGATCATCTTCACCAAACTGATCGTCGCGATCGCCGTCACCATGGCGTTCTCCGCCCTGCCGACGTTCATCGCCGGCATGATCCTCAACGGCAACGGCCAGCAGGTCGCCGTCGCCTACACCGTGGCGGCGCTGGTCGCCTCGATCGCGTACGCCGCGCTGTTCCTGCTGCTGGGGACGGTCACCCGGCACGCGGTGGTCTTCGGGCTCGTCTACGCGCTGGTCTGGGAGGCCCTGTTCGGGTCGCTGGTGTCCGGCGCGCGCACGCTCAGCGTCCAGCAGTGGGCGCTCGCCGTGGGCCACAAGGTCACCGGCGGCGACCTCGTCACCTCGGACGTGGGCCTGCCCACCGCGACGGTGCTCCTGGTCGTGGTGACCGTGCTCGCCACCTGGTACGCCGGGCAGCGGCTGCGGTCGCTGACGCTGGCCGGCGAGGAGTGAGCCGGGGGTTCCACGCGCGCGTGCCGGTTGTCGCCACGTACGCGCGCGTGGCGCCCCCTCTTTTTCTTTGAAGGCCTTTCTTCGACGGCCTTTCTTTGAGAGTGGCTTCACCTTTTTTCTTGACAGTGGCTTCACCTCTGTCCCGGCACACTGGGCGGAGGGGACGCGCGGCTAGGAGGAACGGGGATGGCGGAACCGCAAGGCGAGGAACAGAGGGAGACCGAGGACGTCTGGGACGGCCTCGTACTGGACGAGAGCTTCATACGGTCGGCCGAGACGACCGAACCGTCCGCCCGCGCCCGTATGCTCGCCGCCCGCTGGCGCGAGGGGGGACCCGACCCGCAGCCCTGGCGCTCCGACGAGCCGCCCGCTGGGTGGTTCTTCAGCAAGGCACGTCGGCGCAGGTGGCGCCGCCGGTAACCCCCTTTGAGGGGCGGCTTTATTCAGTGGCGCCCAAGTCGGCGTACGGGCACAGTAGTTATGTCCAGGCCGCCGCATCGAGTCGGCGCCACGTTCTGGGAGAGGAGCGCGACGATGCCCATGAGTAGCAGTCCGTCGAGCTCCCTACAGGGCAGCCCGCGGCAGGCTCCGGAGTAGTTACCCCTCCGTTGGAGCCCGCCCGCACGGGGGGCTGCCCGGGGCGGCCGCTTCGAGCGCGCGTACGCCGCGCGGGCCGCCCACCCGGAGGATTGGCCGAGAGGTAAGGCACCGGCTTGCTAAGCCGTGGTCGGGGTCAACCCCGCGCGCGTTCGATCCGCGCATCCTCCGCGAGACGTTGTCACCGGGACCTGGCAGGGTTGGGGTGCTCACAGGGCATCCGGCACTGCCGGCATCCGCCTCGGGCTGTGTCCGCACCCGCTAGCCCAGCAACCGCTCCAGCACCACCGCTATGCCGTCCTCCTCGTTCGAGGACGTCACCTCGTCCGCGACGGCCTTGAGCTCGTCGTGGGCATTGGCCATGGCCACGCTGTGGGCCGCCCAGGCGAACATCGGGATGTCGTTGGGCATGTCACCGAAGGCGATCGTGTCCGCGGCCTTCACACCGAGGCGACGGGCGGCGAGGGACAGCCCCGTGGCCTTGGAGAGGCCGAGGGGGAGGAGTTCCACTATCCCCGCACCCGCCACGGTGACGCCGACCAGGCCGCCCGCGACCCTGGCCGCCACCGCGGCCAGTTCGTCGTCGGAGAGCGTGGGGTGCTGCACGTACACCTTGTTCAGAGGGGCCGACCAGAGGTCCGTCGCGTCCCTGATCGGGACGACCGGGAGCGGGCCGTCCTGCCTGCGGTAGCCGGGGCCGACCAGTACCTCGCCGTCGAGCCCGTCGCGGCTCGCGGCCAGCAGCAGCGGGCCGACCTCCGCCTCGATCTTGGCGAGCGCGAGCCCGGCCAGCTGCCGGTCCAGCGTCACCGAGGTGAGCAGCCGGTGCTCCCCCGCGTCGTACACCTGCGCGCCCTGGCCGCACACCGCGAGACCCTCGTAGCCGAGGTCGTCGAGTATGTGCCGGGTCCAGGGCACCGCGCGCCCGGTGACGACGATGTGCGCGGCGCCCGCCGCGGTCACCGCGGCGAGTGCCTCACGCGTGCGCTCCGAGACCGTCTCGTCGGAACGCAGCAGCGTGCCGTCGAGATCGGTCGCGACGAGCTTGTAGGGGAACGATCCGGTCGGACCCGTGGATCCGACCGGACCGGTGGATCCGACCGGACCGGTCGCCCCGGCGGCGGCGGTCACTTGGAGATCGGCTCCAGAACCTCACGTCCGCCCAGGTACGGACGCAGCACCTCGGGCACCCGCACGGAGCCGTCGGCCAGCTGGTGGTTCTCCAGGATCGCCACGATCGTGCGCGGGACGGCGCACAGCGTGCCGTTCAGCGTGGCGAGGGGCTGGACCTTCTTGCCGTCGCGCATGCGCACGGACAGGCGGCGGGCCTGGAAGCCGTCGCAGTTCGAGGCCGAGGTCAGCTCGCGGTACTTGCCCTGGGTCGGGATCCACGCCTCGCAGTCGAACTTGCGGGACGCGGAGGCGCCGAGGTCGCCCGAGGCCACGTCGATGACCTGGAAGGGCAGCTCGAGGCCGGTCAGCCACTGCTTCTCCCAGTCCAGGAGCCGCTTGTGCTCGTTCTCCGCGTCCTCGGGGTCGACGTACGAGAACATCTCGACCTTGTCGAACTGGTGCACGCGGAAGATGCCGCGGGTGTCCTTGCCGTACGTGCCGGCCTCGCGGCGGAAGCACGGCGAGAATCCGGCGTAGCGCAGCGGCAGCTGGTCGGCGTCGAGGATCTCGTCCATGTGGTACGCCGCGAGGGGGACCTCGGAGGTGCCGACCAGGTAGTAGTCGTCCTTCTCCAGGTGGTACACGTTCTCCGCGGCCTGGCCGAGGAAGCCGGTGCCCTCCATGGCGCGCGGGCGGACCAGGGCCGGGGTCAGCATCGGGGTGAAGCCGGCCTCGGTGGCCTGCGCGATCGCCGCGTTGACGAGGGCGAGCTCCAGGAGCGCGCCGACACCCGTCAGGTAGTAGAAGCGCGAGCCGGAGACCTTGGCGCCCCGCTCGACGTCGATGGCGCCGAGCGCCTCGCCGAGCTCCAGGTGGTCCTTGGGCTCGAAGCCCTCGGCGCCGAAGTCGCGGATCGTGCCGTGCGTCTCCAGGACGACGAAGTCCTCCTCGCCGCCGACCGGGACGTCCGGGTGGACCAGGTTGCCGAGCTGGAGGAGCAGACGCTTGGTCTCCTCGTCCGCCTCGCGCTGTTCGGCGTCGGCGGTCTTGACGGCGGCGGCGAGCTCCCCGGCCTTCTTCAGCAGCTCGGCCTTCTCGTCGCCGGACGCCTTGGGGATCAGCTTGCCGAGCGCCCTCTGCTCGGATCGGAGCTCGTCGAAGCGGACGCCGGACGACCTGCGCCGCTCGTCGGCAGAGAGGAGGGAGTCGACGAGGGCGACGTCCTCTCCACGGGCGCGCTGGGAGGCGCGAACACGGTCGGGGTCCTCACGGAGCAGGCGAAGGTCAATCACCCCTCAAGGCTACCGGTGCGCGCTTCCGGCCATCGACTCGATATTCCGCTCCGTCACTTCTGTGACGTCATGAGTGAAATGCCGGACCGAAATTCCTTGATCATCAATGATCGTCCATGAGCGCCGGTCCGCGTCAATAAAAGGGACGGTACTCCCTGAAACGGGGCAGACGGTAGTCATGGGGTTGACTGGATTCCCTTGTGGAGGGCGGGACTTGAGAAGGGGTTGTCCACAGGGATCCACACCCTCGCAGAGTTATCCACAGGCTGTGCGGAAGATCTGTGGACTTCGGAGGTGATCGTTCCGAAAGCCGCATGCGGGACGAAGAATTCCCGGGTCAAACCATCCGTACACCCACGTTCGAGTGGAAATGCTTCGCTCCAAAGGATTGATCAAGGGAAAAGAGTGGACGAGGGGTGACGTGCGGGGCTGTGGACGAACTTGGGTCCTGTAGGCCGATTTGTCGACGATGTAATGCTTCGTTGTCGACTTGTCCCCAGGTCGAGAAGCACACCTGTGGATAACATCTGTGGATGACGAAAATCGGCAGGTAGGACTGGTGGAATGCGGAGCAGGACAGTGGAAAAGGCCGCGCCGACGAGCCGCCGACGCGGGAGCCCGAACTGGCCTCGATCCGGCCTGGAACCGGCCTGGAACCGGCCTGGAACCGGCCTGGAACCGGCCTCGATCCAGCCTGGATCCGGCCTAGAACCGTCCGTCCTGGCAGCGCGCCAGCCAGTCCGACGCCGCCGAGAACGCACCGTCCGACGTCCCGGGCCGCAGCGGCCGTACGTCCTCCAGGGCGACCCCGGCCCGCGGATAGGACCCGAGGAAGCGCACCTGGGGGCTGATCCGCTTGAGGCCCATCAGCGCCTCGCCCACACGGCGGTCGGTGATGTGGCCCTCGGCGTCCACGGAGAAGCAGTAGTTGCCGATGCCCTGGCCGGTCGGCCTTGATTCGATCCGCATCAGGTTGACGCCGCGCACGGCGAACTCCTGGAGCAGTTCGAGCAGCGCACCCGGGTGGTCGTCGCCGAGCCAGATGACCACGGACGTCTTGTCGGCGCCGGTCGGGGCCGCGGGCCGGGCCGGACGGCCGACCAGCACGAAGCGGGTCTCGGCGTTCGCCGCGTCGTGGATCTCGGTGACCAGCGGCTCGAGCCCGTAGGTCGCCGCCGCGAACTCGCCCGCGAAGGCCGCGTCGTACCGGCCCTCCTGGACCAGCCGGGCGCCGTCCGCGTTCGAGGCCGCCGACTCCCACACGGTGTTCGGCAGGTGGGCGCCGAGCCAGTTGCGTACCTGCGGCTGGGCGACCGGATGGCCGGTGACCGTCTTGATGTCCTTCAGTGCCGTGCCGGGCCTGACCAGCAGGGCGAAGGCGATCGGCAGGACGACCTCGCGGTAGATCATCAGCGGCTCGCCCTTGGCGAGCTCGTCGAGGGTGGCGGTGACACCGCCCTCGACCGAGTTCTCGATCGGGACGAGCGCGCCCGCGGCCTCGCTCGCGCGCACCGCGTCGAGCGCGGCCGGCACGGACACCATGGGTACCAGCTCCCGTGTCGCGGCTTCCGGGAGCGTGCGGAGGGCGGCCTCGGTGAACGTTCCCTCGGGGCCGAGATAGGTGTAGCGCGTCGCCGACATACCCGTCACCCTAATGGGCCCCGTCCTGCGCGGATCACCCTTCCAGCAGCCGCTGACCCACGTATTCCCCCTCCGCCGCCCCGCCCGGCACCGCGAACAGCCCGCTCGTCTCGTGGCGGATGTACGTGGACATGGCGTCGCCCCGGTCGAGCTTGCGCTGCACCGGGACGAAGCCGCGCAGCGGATCCGCCTGCCAGCAGACGAAGAGCAGGCCCGCGTCGGGCACCCCGTCCGTGTCGAAGCCGTCGTGGAAGGAGAACGGACGGCGCAGCATCGCGGCGCCGCCGTTCTGGTCGGGCCGGGTGATCCGGGCGTGCGCGTTGAGGGGGACGACCAGGTTGCCGTCGGCGTCGGTCTTGTCGAGGTTCATGGCGGTCGTCTCGGTGCCACCGGTCAGCGGCGCCCCGGTGGATTTCTTCCGCCCGATGACGTCCTCCTGGGCCTTGACCGACAGCTTCTCCCAGTCGTCGAGGAGCATCCGGATCCGGCGTACGACGGCGTACGAGCCGTTCGCCATCCATGCCGGGTCGCCGGCGGCCGGCACGAAGATGCGCCGGTCGAAGTCGGACTCGGACGGCTTCGGATTGCGGGTGCCGTCTATCTGGCCCATCAGGTTGCGGGCCGTCATCGGCTGGGCCGTGGCGCCGGGCGAGCGGTTGAAGCCGTTCATCTGCCAGCGCACCCGGGCCGCGCTGCCCGCGTCCTTCTGGAGCGTGCGCAGGGCGTGGAAGGCGACCAGGGCGTCGTCGGCGCCGATCTGCACCCACAGGTCGCCGTTGCTGCGCGCCTTGTCGAGGTGGTCGGACGAGAAGTCGGGCAGTGGGTCGAGGGCGACCGGGCGCTGCTTCTCCAGACCCGTCCGCGCGAAGAAGCTGTTTCCGAAGCCGAAGGTGACCGTCAGGGACGACGGTCCGGCGTCACGGGCGACGTCCGTGTCGTCCTGCGCGGCGGCCTCGCCCGCCATCAGCCGCTGGGCCGTCGTCGACCAGCGGCGCAGCAGTGCGGCGGCCTCCTTGCGGCCCGCGCCCGCGGCCAGGTCGAACGCGACGAGGTGGCCACGGGCCTGGAGCGCGGTGGTGATGCCGGGCTGATGTTTCCCGTGAAACATCACCGTGTCCGCGCCGAGCGAGGTCAGGGGCGCTGCCTTGTCGGCGGCGGGCGCTGCCGCGTACCCGGCGGCACCTCCGGCCGCGCCCAGGGCGAGACCGGTGGCACCGGCGGTGCCGAGCAGCCGGCGCCGGGAAAAGACCCCGCCAGAAGAGGGCTTCTGGGAAAGGGTCTCTCCTGGAGGGGTGTTTTCCGTGGTGGCTTCCGGAGTGGGCTGGTCAGCCATGGTGAGGTTCAGCCGATCTTCGCGTTCTTGGTGACGGTCGTCTGGTCGATGTCGGAGGTGCGCACGGTCACCGCGATCTCCCAGTCGCCCGCCATGGGGATCTGCACGCCGATCGCCGACCAGTGGCCGGTGGCGATGCGGTCGGGGGTCACGGGCAGCGGGCCGATCTTCTTGGCTTCCAGGGTGAAGGCGACCTTCACCTCGGGGACGTCGAAGGCCTTGCCGTTCGGCCGTTCCACGAAGACGTGCATCTCGTTGCCGCCGACGCGGGCCGGGTCGAGGGTGACCTCCGCGGTGCCCTTGCCGTCCTGGCCACCCGTGTCGAACGGGAGCTTCAGGGAGAGTGTCCCGGACCGCTGCGAGGAGGACGTGGTGGCCTGCTGGGCCGCTTCCTCCGTGCGCCCCGGCTCGGTGGACGTCAGCACGGTCGTCACGGCCAGCAGGACGACGGCGACGCCCGTCTCGGCGAGCACCGAGCGGCGCAGGCCGGCCCGGGCCGGGTCGGCGTCGCGGAGGCGCTTCTGACGCGCGGTGGTCACGGCGGCCTGCTGCCGGGCGAGTTGATCGGCGCGCCGGGAGTCTCCGGAGTTCGAGCCCCCGGAGTTCGAGCCCCTGGAATCCGAGCCCGCGGAGTTCAAGTCCTCAGAGCTTGAGTCTCTGGAGCTCGCGGGCACCTTCGTCCGCTGTCCGGCGAGAGCCGTCGCCCCGGTTGTCGCCCCGGCTGTCGCCATGGCCTTCGCCCGCGGCGCCTCGGTCAGCTGTGCCGTCCACCGCCGCGAGATCCACGCGATGCCGACGAGGACGGCCACCAGGCCGATCTTGATGAGCAGCAACTGCCCGTACCACGTTCCGGTCAGCGCGGACCAGGAGCCGACCTGGCGCCAGGACTGGTAGATCCCGGTCACGACCAGCACGGTCACGCCGGCGAACGCGACGCGTGAGAACCGCCGTACGGCCACCGCGTCGATCTGCGTCTCGGCGGGCGCCCGGAACAGCGCCACGAGCAGCGTCGACAGCCCGCCGAGCCAGACGGCGACCGCCAGCAGGTGCAGCACATCGATGGGCATCGCGAGGCCCGCCTGGATACCGGTGGAGGCGTGCTCGGCCATCGCCCAGCTTGCCGCCAGGCCCGCCGCGACGACGGCGCCGCCGATCGCGAGCCCGAAGGTGAGGTCCCTCTTCTCGGCATCGGCATCGACGCGGCCCCTGTCGGACGCGCCGCCCTCGTCGGACCCGTCGGCCACGTCGGTCTCATCCGACGCGTCGGCCTCGTCCCGCCGCGCGTACGCCCCGAAGAGCACCGCGATGAACAGCGCGCCCGCGGCGAGCAGCAGCAGCCGCGAGACCAGTGCCGCGCCCGCCTTGGTCTGCAGCACCTGCCCGAGCAGTGTCAGGTCGAAGATGTCGCCGACTTTGCCGGAGCCGACGTAGGAGCCGCGAAGGAGCAGCAGCGCGAGGGTGGCGCCGGTCAGCGTGAGCCACCCGGAGACCACGAGCCGTTGCACCGGACGGACCCCGGCGCCGCGCTGCCAGCAGGCCAGTACGAAGGCCGCGCCACCCACCAGAAGGATGAATCCGGCGTACGAGACATACCGCCCGAACCCATAGAGTGCGCCGACGACTCCACCGCCCACGGCCGGGTCGGAGAGCGCGACGGAGGTCTGCGAGGGCGCGCCGATGGAGAAGGTGAACGCGCCGGAGACGGGGTGGCTGTCCGCCGACACCACCTGGTAGGTGACGGTGAACGTGCCGTCGGGCAGCCCCGAGTGGAGCTTCACGCCGTAGGTGGTGCCGCCCAGGTCGGCCGCCTTCCCGGTGTCGACGCGCTTCCCCTTGGGGTCGAGCACGCGCACCGAGTCGTCGGACATCGCGACCTTCTCGGAGAACGTCAGCGAGATCTGGGCGGGTGCCTGGCCGACCACCGCTCCCTGCTGGGGGTCGCTGCCGGTCAGCGCGGCGTGCGCGGAGGCGGGCGCGGCGCCGGCCAGGACCGCGCCGATCACGGCGAGGAGCAGCAACAGCAGTGCCCGTACCCGAAAAGCGAACCCTCCAGTGGTGGTGGCAGCCGTACGGGGAGCGATGGTCTGTGTCACGGTGATCCCTCCCTCAGTGCCCGGTCTTCGGGTTGTACGTCGCGGACTTCACCGGCATGGAGACCTTCACCGCGCCCGCCTTGGTGAAGTGCAGGGTCACCGACACCTTCTCGCCCTCCAGAGGCTTGTGGGTGAGCTTTTCGAACATGAGGTGGTTGCCGCCGCTCGCGAAGTCGAGTGACCCGTCGGCGGGCACGGCGAACGACTTCTGCTCCTCCATCGCGCCGCCCTTGGTGGAGTGCAGCGTGACGTCGGAGGCGAGGTCGCTGGTGACGGAGGTCAGGGTGTCGGCGCCGCCGGAGTTGGTGACGGTGAAGAAGCCGGCCGCCATGGTGTCGATGACGGGGGCGGGCATGTAGGCGCCGGTGATCTTCAGCTCGGGCTTGCCCGCCTTGTCCGAGGAGGAGTCGTTGGAGCCGCAGCCCGCCAGCGCCAGCGCCAGCGCCGTGGCCGTCAGCGCCGCACATCCCGCGAGACGCCTCGAAGGGGCTCCGGGTCGGCTCACGGATTCTCTCCCTTGATGAGCTTGGGGAGGTCCCTGGTGTAGTCGTCGACGGTGGCGTCCTCGCCGTAGATCACATAGCCCCCGTCGGTCTTCGGCGAGAACGCGATGACCTGGGTGCCGTGCACGGAGACGAGCTTGCCGTTCTTGTCCTTCGCCGTCGGCTCGATGGAGATGCCCAGGGTGCGGGCGCCCGCCTGGATGGTGGGGAAGTCGCCGGTGAGGCCGACGAAGGTGGGGTCGATCCCCTTGAGCCACTTGCCGAGCGCGGCGGGGGTGTCGCGGGCCGGGTCGGTGGTGACGAACACGACCTTGAGCTTGTCCTGTTCGGCCTTGGGCAGCTGCTTCTTGGCGACGGCGAGGTTGCTCATCGTCGTCGGGCAGACGTCGGGGCAGTGGGTGTAGCCGAAGTAGATCAGCGTAGGGACGCCCTTGGTCTCGGCCCGGAAGTCGTACTTCTTGCCGTTTGTGTCGGTGAGGACCAGGTCGGGCTTCTCGAACGCCTTGTCGAGGACCGTGGCCGCCTTGCCCGTGCCGGCCTCGGCGGACACGTCGGCGATGGGCTTGTTGCTGTCGTCGCCGCTGCCGCAGGCGGAAAGGGTCAGTGCGGCGGCGGCGAACAGGGCGGCCGCGGCATACGTCTTCTTGCGCATAGAAAAATGTCCCAGATGTGAGGGCTCCGGTGTGCACCGGGGTCGTACGACCTCTCTGACGAGGGCGTACGACCTACCGGTGCACAACGAAGGGGTGCGGTGGGCCTCAGGCCTCGGTGCGCCGACGGCCGGCCAGAACGCCGTACGCCACGCCCGCCGCGCCGACGACGATGCCGACGACACCGAGGACGCGCGCGGTGGTGTCACTGCTGTCGGAGGAGGAGGAGGAGGCGGAGGTGGACGAGGACGAGGCGGGGGCCGCCGTGGAGGTGTCGGAGGCGTCCTTGGCAGTGCCGGAGGACCCGTGGTGGCCGTCCGTGGACGCGTCGGAGAGCGTGAGCACCGGAGCCGGGTTCTCGGGCTCCTCCTGGCCCTCCTTCTGCGGCTCGATCCAGCGCACGACCTCCTTGTTGTCGTACGTCTGGATCGCCTTGAAGACGAGTTCGTCGGTGTCCTCGGGGAGCGCGCCGACGGAGAGCGGGAACTTCTGGAAGAAGCCCGGCTCGATGCCCTTGCCGGTGGCGGTCCAGGTGACCTTGGTGACGGCCTCGGAGATCTTCTCGCCGTGCATCGTGAGCGGCTTGGCCAGCTTGCTCTTGGTGACCTTCACGGACCAGCCGTCGAGGGGCTGCGGCATGACGGAGGCGAGCGGGTGGTCGGTCGGGAAGTTCACCTCGACCTTGTTGGTCGAGGCGTCGTCGCGCTCGTTGGGGACCTTGAAGTCGACGACGGCGTAACCGCCCTTGGCGGCCTCGCCCTCCGGCTGCACGCTGACGTGCGCGAAGGCGGGGGCGGAGACGGCGAGGACGGCCGAGGCGGCGACGGCACCGGCGGCGGCGATACGGGAAGCCTTCATGGAAGAGAGCACTCCACTTTCAGTCCGATGAGAAGAGAAGGAGGGTGCGCGTGCGAAAGGCGCGATGGGCCCCTGGGGGGTGTCTTCGCGTGCACGCGCGCGTGCCGCACGACGGCATCCCCTTCGGATCGGTCCGGTGGAGTGGCGCGTCGTGTCAGGCGGCGAGGACGAGAGCGGTGGAGTGGGGCGGTCCGCGGCGGACGACGCTGTGCTGGAGCTCGGCGGTACGGGGCTTGGGCGGCGTCAGAAGCGCGGTGCGCCGGGCGCGCGGTGCCGCGTCGGGTGTAGCCGGAAGTCCGGCCCGCAGGGCGCGTACGAGCGCGAGCGCCCCGCGCAGGGACCGTACGAGCGCCCCTTCCGAGACCCCGTGCGCGGACAGCCGTATCAGCCGCAGCAGCGCCAGATCACCGTGGCGCAGCACCCAACCGGCGGCGACGGCCGCGAGGACGTGGCCGAGCAGCATCGGCAGGGACGGCCACACGGACATCGGGGACCCCGTGGCGGCCGACATCGCGTCCGAGGAGTGGGGCATGGGCATGGACATGGACGGAGTCGTGCCGGTGTCGAGCCGTGCGTCAGCGAGGATCTTCATGGCCTGAGCCGGGCTGATCGCCGCCGCGGTCGTGCCGCACACGAGGCGAGCGGCACGTTCCACGAGTGAGGTGTCGGCCATCGACATGGAGCCCGAGCCCGCCGTAGCGGTTCCGGCGAGCCCGAAGAGCGTGTGCAGGGCGGTCTGACCACCCGCGAGCAGCGCGGCGATGCCGGGCAGCGAACGCTCCCGTCCCGCCAGCGCGGCGGCGACGGCGAAGACCGCGAGGAATCCGGCGCCGAGTGTCCACAGCGGGACGGTGGCGCAGGAGGCGAGCCCATGACCGGCCGCGGCCAGCACGACACAGACCGCGGCGAACACCGCGGCCCGCAGAATCCGGAGCTCGTGTCCGGAGCGCGCCCTGCGCTGGTGGGGGGCAGTCATGGCGGGCTCATCATCGCACTGGACCTACCCGCTTCCTACGGCAGGTCCGCAAGATGACGGTCCGCGAGCCGTGGTCCGGAAGATCACGATCTGGGCCGAACCACCCGCACATACACCGAGCGTTGTCGCGTGCGCATCCGCCGTATGGGCGGCATCACGTCTTGCAGGCGATTGCGCACAGGTGGTTGCGGCAATACGTAACGGTATGTCGAGCCGCGGCCGGGAGGCTGGAGCATGAGCATCTGGTGGTCACTCCATTTGCGGCGTGAGGCTGCGAGCGTTCCGCTCGCCAGGCGTCTGCTGCTCGGCACGATGGAGACGGCGGGCGTCGATCCGGACGTCTCGTACGACCTCTCCGTGGCCCTCAGCGAGGCCTGCGCCAACGCCGTGGAGCACGGCGGCGACGCCGCTCCCGGTACCGCGTCCGAGGCCTATCGGGTCACCGCCTACCTCGACGGTGAGAAGTGCCGCATCGAGGTCTCCGACTCCGGCCCGGGCTTCGCCCCGGGCCGTGCGCGTCCCGCGCTCCGCCCGGTCCGCACCGATGCCGAGCACGGCCGGGGGCTGTGCCTGATCCGGGAACTCGCCGATCACGTCCAGATCGGCAACGAACCGGGACGGGGCGGCGCGGTGGTCAGTTTCGACAAGATCCTCAAGTGGAAGAAGGACGCGCCGCTGATGGCGGTTTAGGGCCTGTCCGCCGAACAGGCTCTGGCGCCCGAACAGGCTGTGGCGCCCGGGCAGGCTCTGGCGCCCTGGTAGGGACGGATCGCCAAGGCGGTCTCGCTCAGCGGGAGTTCGGCCCTGACCTCGAAGCCTCCCCCGGGACGGGCCGGCCCGGAGGCGGCCGCCCACGGACTGGGCGCGTTCGCGCATGCCGACGAGACCGAAGCCGCCGCCCGGGACCGGCGGTGTGGGCGGGGCGGATCGGACGGTGCCTCCGTCGTCGGCGACCGTGAGGGTCAACCGGTCGTGGGAGTAGGCGAGCTGGACCTGGGCGGTTCGGGCGGCTGCGTGCTTGGTGACCCTGTGAGGGCGTACGGGCTTGGGACTCGCGGGGGCGTGCGGCGAGGGCGGAGAGGGCCTTGGGGCGGGGCGTACGAGCCTGAAGGCGGCCGGGGGTTACGGGGCGAGGGCCGCCCGTGCTCGGCACGGGCGGCCCTCCGGCGCGTGGGACGGTCAGACGCGGGCCGGTTCCCGTGCGGCCGGGTCGTCGTGCGCCGGGGCGATCGCGGACTGCCGGGTGAGCGCCTCGCCCTCCACGTCGACCTTGGGCAGGATCCGGTCCAGCCGGCGCGGCATCCACCAGGCGGCCTTGCCGAGCAGGGCCAGGACCGCCGGTACGAAGGCCATGCGGACGACGAACGCGTCGAACATGACGGCGATCGCGAGGCCGAAGCCGATCATCTTGATCATCGACTCGCCGGCGCCGATGAACCCGGAGAACACGGCCATCATGATCAGCGCGGCGGCCACGACGACGCGGGCGCTGTGGCGGAAGCCGCTCTGGATGGCCCGGCTGGGGTTGTCGCCATGGACGTAGGCCTCCCGCATCCGGGCGACGAGGAACACCTCGTAGTCCATCGCGAGGCCGAAGACGATGCCCACCAGGAAGATCGGCATCATGCTCATGATCGGCCCGGTGGTCTCCACGCCGAGGAGCGAGGCCAGCCAGCCCCACTGGAAGACCGCGACGACGGAGCCGAGGGCGGCGAGCACCGAGAGGAGGAAGCCGACGGCGGCCTTGATCGGGACCAGGATGGAGCGGAAGACCACCATCAGGAGCAGGATGGCCAGGCCCACGACCACGATCAGGTAGGGGATCAGCGCGTTCTGCGTCTTCTGGGCGACGTCGATGTTCAGGGCGGTGGTGCCGGTGACCTCGAACTCGGCGCGGGTCGAGGCCTCGGTGGCGGGGCGCTCGTTCCGGATGGTCTTGACGAGGTCCTGGGTCTTCGTGTCGGTGGGCGCGGTGGAGGGGACGGCGGAGAAGACCGCGGTGTCACCCGCGGGGTTGAAGCGTGCGGGGGAGACGGACACGACCCCGTCGGTGGCCTTGATCTTCTTCTCGATGGTCGTGACCGCGGTCTTGGGGTTCGCGGCGCCCTTGGCGTCGACGACGATGGTCAGGGGGCCGTTGAAGCCGGGGCCGAAGCCCTTGGCGAGGTCGTCGTAGGCGCGGCGCTCGGTCGTCGAGGTGGGCTTGGCCTCGGCGCCGGGCATGCCCAGTTGGAGGTCCATGACGGGCACGGCGAGGGCGCCCAGCCCGGCGACCGAGGCGATCAGGACGGGCACCGGGCGGCGCAGGACGAAGCGTGCCCAGCGGCTGCCGCCGTTGTTCTCGCCGCCCTCCTTGATCCGTCCGCGCTTGCGGGAGCGGCGGGAGAGTACGGCGTTGGGCCAGAAGCCGAGGAGGGCCGGAACGAGTGTCAGCGCGATGAAGACGCCGACCATGACGGCTCCGGCGGCGGCGAGGCCCATCTTGGTGAGCATGGGGATGCCGACGACGGAGAGGCCGGCGAGGGCGATGACGACGGTGAGGCCGGCGAAGACGACGGCGGATCCTGCGGTGCCGGTGGCGAGGCCCGCGGCTTCCTGCGGTGTGTGGCCCTTGGCGCGTTCCTCGCGGTAGCGGGAGACGATGAAGACGGCGTAGTCGATGCCGCAGGCGAGGCCGAGCATGGTGGCGAGCGTGCCGGTGGTGGAGGAGAGGCCGAACGCGCTGGACAGGGCCATGATCGCGGCCATCGAGACGCCCACACCGAGGACGGCCGTGAGCAGCGGCAGCCCGGCGGCGGCCATCGAACCGAAGGTGATCAGCAGGACGACGGCGGCGATCGCGATACCGATCGCCTCGGCCGAGCCGCCCGCGGCGGGCTGGGTCGCCAGCGCGTCACCGCCGACCTCGACGGTCAGACCCGCGTGCTTGGCCTGCGTGATGGCGTCCTCTAGGTGGTTCTTGGTCGCGTCGGTGAGGTCGTCGGCCTTCACCTTGTAAGTGACGGTCGCGTACGCCGTCGTCGCGTCCTTGCTCACCGCGTTCGCCTGGAACGGGCTGACCGCGCCGGCGACCTGCGAGCCGTCGGCCGCCTCGTCCACCAGCTTGTCGATGGTCTTCTTGTTCTCGGCAGCGGTGATCTTCTGCCCGTCGGGGGCCACGAAGACGATCCGGGCGTTCGCCCCGTCGGCCTTCGCCCCGGGGAAGCGCTGCTCCATGAGGTCGAACGCCTTCTGGGACTCGATGCCCGGCATGGAGTTCGAAGCGTCGGGGGCGGCGGGTGCCTTGGCGGCGCCGAAGCCGACCGCGGCCAGGACGGCCACCCATATGAGGGCGACGTACCAGCGTCGCCGGAAGGCCGTACGGCCCAGTCGATAGAGGAAAGTAGCCACGGGAGGGGTCTCCAAGGTCTGTGTTCGGGGCAGCGAGCGGTGGGGTGCTGCGAGGGGACGGGCATGCCGGGGTGTCCCGTGGCCCGGAGGCGGCGTCGTCGGCGCCGGGGTCGGAGGCCGAGGGGGGAAGAGCGTCGGGCCGGAGTGGGCGTGGCAGGCGCGTCAGGCCGGGGTCGGCGTCCTGCGGCCCCGCGTTTCGAGGCCTTGCGTTTCGAGGCCCTGCGTCTCGCGGTTCTGCGTCTCGCGGTTCTGTGTCCCGCGGTTCTGTGTCCCGCGGCTCTGGAGGAGGCCGAAGCCCGCGCCGAGCGAGACGAGGCCCATACCGGCCGCGGCCGTGATCCCCTGCACGCCGTCGAGGGCGAAGCCGGCGGCCGCGGCGACGACTCCGTTGAAGAGGAACAGGAACCAGAGCACAGGACGGGAGGAGAGGAACGACTTGATCGGTTCCTTCTTGGCGATGCGGGAGCCGGCCACGAGGGAGAGGGCGATCCCGCCGTAGGTGGCCACGTCCTTCTGCGTGCCGTCGAGTACGGCACCGGAGGCCACGGTGGCGGAGAGGCCGACCAGGAACAGCGACCAGAGCACGATCGAGGAGAGCAGCGACTTCATGAACCTTTTCCTTCGGCGGGGAGTCTGTAGGGGCGTGAGCTTCCGGATTCAACGATCCCGTCGGAAGCTCGCCGCCACGAGTGAGTGCTCTCCCGAACCTGTGGTGTAGCGGGCTACACCATCTATCTGGAGCCTGCTCTCCCGCGCAGCCGCACCGGGCGTGCCTAGCCTGGACGGCATGGGTACGACAGTGCGGCAGGCAGCGCGAGCCACGGTCCAATTGGGACGGGCCGCCGTACTGGCGTTCGGCTCGATCATCTTCATCACGGTGCTGCTGATCACGGCGGTCGCCACCCTCGTGGTGGTCGGTGCCGGACTGCTGCCCGAGACGGTGCTCCTGGTGCGCCGCTTCGCCGGTTCCAAGCGGCGCCAGGTCGCCGAGTGGACGGGCCGCGAGATCCCCGAGGCGTACCAGCGCATCGAGGGCTCCCTCCGTCGGCGGATGCGCACGGCGGTCCGTGACCCGGGCACCTTCAACGACCTGCGCTGGATGGTCGCCCACTACGCCTACGGCTTCCTGGGCGTCCTCGCGCTGCCGCTGTGGCCGGCGGGCCTGCTCGTCGACGGCGTACGGCAGGGTGTGCTGGGCCGTTCACCGCTGGTCCTGCCGCTGATCAGCCGTCTCGCGGACCTCGACGCCGCCTGGTCCACCAACCTGCTCAAGCCCTCACCCAAGGCGCTGCTCGCGGAGCGGGTCGAGGAACTGACCGAGACCCGGGCGGGCGCGGTCGCCGCGCACGAGGCCGAACTGCGCCGCATCGAGCGGGACCTGCAAGAGGGTACGCAGGCGCGGCTGGTGTCGCTCTCCATGCGGATCGGTATCGCCAAACGGGCGTACGAACGCGACCCGGACGCCGCCCGCAAACTCCTCGACGACGCCCAGGACCAGGCCGAAGAGGCGCTGACCGAACTGCGTCACGTCGTCCGTGGCATCCACCCGCCGATCCTCACCGACCGTGGTCTCGTCGGGGCGGCGCGGGCGCTCGCGGCGAGCAGCGGGCTCGACGTGACCATGGACGTGGACGGTCTGGAGGACGGGGCGCAGAGCGGGGTCCGGGCCCCCGCGGCGATCGAGGCGGCCGCGTATTTCGTGCTGGCCGAGGCCCTGACGAACGCGGGCAAGCACAGCGGCTCGGAGCGGGCGGCGGTCCTGCTCGCCCGTACACCGACGGGGTTGAGCGTGGTCGTCCGTGACGAGGGCCGCGGCGGCGCCGACGAGGCGGCCGGTTCGGGACTGCTCGGCATGCGACGGCGGGTCGCCGCGCTCGACGGGGCCGTGCGACTGACCAGCCCTGTCGGGGGGCCGACGGTGATCAAGGTGGACCTGCCGTACGCGTGGTGACGCCTCCGGCGTTTTCGCGCTCCCCGGAGAGGGCGATTTCCCGTCGACTTCAGCTTTCTCAGAATTCTTACCCTCCTCACAGCCCCACCCCATGCCCCTGACGGCTGCCCTTCCTAGCTTTCCGATCATGACGAGAAGCCACAAAGACACATCGGTCACCCGGCGCCGTGCGCTCGCGGTGACGGGCGGCACGGTCGCCGCGGGCGGGCTCGCGGTAGCGGGCTACCAATCGGCGTTCGCCGACGAGACGACCACCGCCGCCGACGCCGAGGCGACCGCCTCGGCGTCCTCCACCAGCAGTGGCCAGTGCGTGCTGATGTCCAGCGTCACGGAGGGGCCGTACTACCTCGACGGGGCTCTGGTGCGCAAGGACATCACCGAGGGCAAGGGCGGCGTCCCGCTGACGCTGCGCATCACGGTGCAGGACACCACCGACTCCTGCGGCCCGGTCGCGGGCGCGGCCGTGGAGATCTGGCACTGCGACGCCTGGGGCTACTACTCCGGCTACACCACCGCCAACCCCGGCGGCTCCGCGCCCGCCGAGAGCGAGGACGGCTCGACCGCCAACGACCAGACGTACCTGCGCGGCTATCAGGTCGCCAACGCCAACGGGGTCGTCAAGTTCGAGACGATCTTCCCCGGCTGGTACACGCCCCGCACCACGCACATCCACGTCAAGGTGCACACCGGCGGCGAGAAGGCGGACGGCACCTACGAGGGCGGCAAGGTCAACTTCACCGGGCAGCTCTTCTTCGACGACGACATCGCCGCCGAGGTCCAGGCCCTGGAGCCGTACTCCAAGCACACCGGCAGCTACACCAAGCTCGCCGACGACATGGTGTACGACGGCGGCGGCACCTCCAGCGGGCTGCTCGCCCTGAAGCCGGTCCACAAGAAGGACCCGTCCAAGGGCTTCAAGGGGTCCATCATCCTGGGCATCGACCCCGACGCCGAGAGCACCGGCGCGGGCAGCGGTGGTGGTGGTACGCCCCCGAGCGGTGCGCCGAGCGATGCTCCGACCGGTACGCCGCCGAGCGGCGCCCCGAGCGACAGTGCCAGTCCGTCCGCCTCGGCGTCCTCGTCCTCTTAGGGCTCGCGCATGAGCAGCCGCGAGGACGAGACGCTGGCGCGGGCCGCCGTGGCCGCGCTGACAGGGCAACTGGAGCTCACCCCCAAGCCCGGCCTGCCCGATCCGCGCGATCTCGGGGCCCGGGCGACCCGCCGGGACCTGTGTTCCCTGCGCTGGTCGGCCAAGGCGCTGACGCCCGGCCTCGCGGCCATGGCGGCCGCCGCCCGCCGCACCGGCCGGCCCACGCCCGAACTCCGCACGGAACTGGGCGCGATCGGCCGGTCCACCGAACACTCGCTGACGCTGGCGGGCGGTGGGCACCGCGGTGCGCTGTGGGTCCTGGGCTTCCTGGTCGCGGGGGCGGCCCTGGACCCAGGGGCCAAGGGTGCCGAGGTCGCCGCCACCGCCAAGCGGATCGCGGCGCACCCCGACAGGCGGGCGCCCCGGCGGCCTTCCCGGGGGTCCTCCATGTCCGCGAAGTACGGGGCGGCCGGGGCGCGGGGCGAGGCACGCGCCGGATTCCCGCACATACGACGGGCGTTGGACGCGCTCGCCGCCTCACGCTCCGCCGGTGCGTCCGAGCCGCACGCCCGGCTGGATGCCCTCCTCACCGTCATGTCCACCCTCCAGGACACCGAGTTGCTGTACACGGCGGGCCCGCACGGGCTCCGGCACGTCCAGGCGGGTGCCCGGGGTGTGCTGGAGGCGGGCGGTACGGCGACGGAGGCCGGCCGCGCGGCTCTGGCCGCCTTCGACGACGACCTCCACACGCGCGCGTGGAGCCCTCGTGGCACGGGGGGACTGCTCGCCGGCGCCCTGTTCGTGGACTCGCTTCCGGTGGTGGTCAGTTCACCGGTACGGGTTGCTGCCTGACCTGGTCCCGGTCCCGGTCCCGGTCCCGGTCCTGGTCCTGGTCCTGGTCCTGATTCCGGTCCCTGTCCTGATTCCGGTCCTGGTCCTGATTCCGGTCCTGGTCCCGGTCCTGGTCCCGGCGGTGGGCTGTCGCCTCGCGTGTGGCGGCCCACCGCACCGCCGGGCCCATCCCGTACGAAGCCCCCAGCATCAGTCCCCCCAGCAGCAGCCATCCCGGCGTGCCCCAGCCCACCAGCAGCGCGGTCAGGACCAGCGGACCCGCGGTGCGCGCCACCGTGACGCCCGTGCCGAAGAAGCCCTGGTACTCGCCCATGCGGTCGGCCGGGGCGAGGTCGAAGCCCACCTGCCAGGAGCCTGCGGACTGCTGCATCTCGGCGACGACCTGGAGCACCGCGCCCGCCACCAGGACCCCGGCCGCGACCCACGGCGAGGCACCGGCCGACAGCGCGAAGACCGCGCAGGACACCAGCATCATGAGTCCGGAACGGCGTATCGCGCGCGTGGCCGGGGCGAGGCCCGTGACACCGCGCGCCATCCGCACTTGGAAGACCATCACCGCAACGGTGTTGAGGACGAACAGCGCGGAGACCAGCCAGGCGGGCGCCTGGGTGCGCTCGGTGATCCACAGCGGGATGCCCAGACTGAGCAGCGGCATCCGCAGCAGCAGCACGGTGTTGAGGAACGTGACGAGCACGTACGGGCGGTCGCGCAGGACACCGGCCCCGTGACCGGGCCGTACGGTCACTCGCGGCACGGACGGCAGCCGCAGCAGCACACCCGCACAGAGCAGGAAGCTCACCGCGTCCAGCGCGAACACCCCGAGATACGCGTGCCGTGTGCCGGCGTGCAGTGCGAGGCCGCCGAGGCCCGCCCCCACCGCCAGGCCGGCGTTGAGGGTCGACTGAAGATGGGCGAGCAGCCCGGTCCGCTCCCCGGCCGGTATCAGCCCGGCGAGCAGCGCCTGCCGGGCCGCCGCGAGCCCCGACTGCGCGGAGGCGTACGCGCAGGCCGCGAGGACGAAGGGCAGGAAGCCGCGGACGACCAGGAAGGACGCCACCGCCGCTCCGGTCGCGAGGGCCAGCAGCACCGCCGTGCCACGCGGCCCGCGCCGGTCGGCGAGCCGCCCCAGCGGGACGCCCACGAGAGAGCCGATCGCCCAGGCGACGGTCAGTCCGAGCCCCACTCGCGCGGGGGCCAGTCCCACGACATGGGTGAAGTACAGCGCGGAGGTCACGTAATAGGCGCCGTCGCCCACGGAGTTGGTCAGCTGGGCGAGGGCCAGGACGCGTTGCGGTCCCGCGGGCGGGACGAGGCGGCTCGACTGCGCGGATGCTGCCGGATTCGTCATGGCTTCGACGCTACGAGCCCGGTGGACCCGTCAACAGGCCCAATCCTCACGCCTTTTTGCGACCCAATCGGCTCCCGCCCGACACCCCCTGGCTCCCGTCCAGCACTCGCCCCAACGCCTCCAGCGCTTCCGGATAGATCCGCTCCCGGGGAGTCCCGTAGCCCACGACCAAGCCCTGAGGCCGCCCCTCGCCGCGCTCGTGCCAGTGCTCGCCGAGATGCCCGACGGCGAGACCCTCCTCCTCCGCCCGCGCCAGTACCTCCGCCTCGTCCGCCACGTCCACCAGCGCGTGCAGCCCGGCCGCGATACCGCGCACGCTCCTGCGCGCACCAAGCCGGTCGAGCAGCTGGTCCCGGCGCCGCCGGTACCGCAGCCGGCAGGCGCGCACATGACGGTCGTACGCGTGGCTGGTGATCATCTCGGCCAGCGCCAACTGGCCGATGGACTCGGTGTGATGGTCGCTGTGCAGTTTCACGTCGGCCACCGCGTCGACCAGGTGCGGCGGCAGCACCATCCAGCCGAGCCGCAGCGCGGGCCCGAGCGTCTTGGACGCCGTACCCAGGTAGGCGACCTGCCCCGGTGCCATGCCCTGGAGGGCGCCGACGGGTTGCCGGTCGTAGCGGAACTCACCGTCGTAGTCGTCCTCGACGATCAGCCCGCCCCGCGCGCGTGCCCAGTCGGTGAGCGCCCGCCGCCGCTCGGGGTGCAGGGTCACCCCGGTCGGGTACTGATGGGCGGGCGTGACGACGACCGCGTCCGCCTGCGAGGAAGTCAACTCCCCGGCGCAGGCGCCTCGTTCGTCCACCTTCAGCGGCACCACCGTGCCCCCGCCCCGCCGCACCACGTCCCGGTGGAACGGGAGCCCGGGGTCCTCCATCGCCACCACCCCGCCGTCCAGCACCCGTGTGAGGAGCGCGAGCCCCTGCACGTACCCCGAGGTGATCACGATCCGCTCGGGCGGCGCGATCACACCCCGGGCCCGTCCCAGGTAGCCCGAGAGCGCCGTCCGCAGTTCGATCCGGCCGCGCGGGTCCCCGTAGTCGTACGCCAGGGAGGGCGCCGTCGCGATCGCGCGGCGCAGTGCCCGCAGCCACGCCGCGGCCGGGAACGTACCGACGTCCGGGCTGCCGGGCCGCAGATCGAAACGGGGCGCACGCGCGCGGGGCGCCCCGACGGCCTCCGACACGGCGTCCGCGGGAAGCACCGCGACCTCTGTGCCCGACCCCTGCCGGGCCGTCAGGTACCCCTCGGCGACCAGTTGGTCGTACGCCCCCTTGGCCGTCCCGCGCGAGATGCCGAGTTCGGCCGCGAGCCGCCGGGTCGGGGGCAATCGTGTGCCCGGAGCGAGCCGTCCGTCACGCACCGCGTCCCGCAGAGCCCGTTCGAGCCCGGTCCTGCGCCCCGCGGCCACGTCCGGCTCCAGATGCAGATCCACCCCGACACCGGACCAGAAGTCGTCGCGCACTAATCCCCCCCGTGAGTTCCCGCGCCCAAAGAGGCGCGGGGAACTGCGACCAGCAACGGCCTACCCGCAGACGAATGGCCGGGCACTTCTCGTACCCGGCCATCAGCCCTACGTCAGCCCTACATCAGCCCCACGTCAGCCCTTCAGGGCCGCCATCCACGTCTCGACCTCGTCGGAGCGGCGCGGCAGCCCCGCCGACAGGTTCCGGTTGCCGTCCTCGGTCACCAGGATGTCGTCCTCGATGCGCACGCCGATGCCCCGGTACTCCTCGGGGACGGTCAGGTCGTCCGCCTGGAAGTACAGGCCCGGCTCGACGGTCAGGCACATGCCCGGCTCCAGCGTGCTGTCCACGTACGTCTCGGTCCGTGCGGCGGCGCAGTCGTGGACGTCCATGCCGAGCATGTGGCCGGTGCCGTGCAGGGTCCAGCGGCGCTGCAGACCCAGCTCCAGGACGCGCTCGACCGGACCCTCGACCAGACCCCACTCGACGAGCTTCTCGGCCAGCACGCGCTGCGCGGCGTCGTGGAAGTCGCGGTACTTGGCACCGGGCTGCACGGCCGCGATACCGGCCTCCTGGGCCTCGTACACGGCGTCGTAGATCTTCTTCTGGATCTCGCTGTAGCGGCCGTTGACCGGCAGCGTGCGCGTGACGTCGGCGGTGTAGAGCGTGTGCGTCTCCACGCCCGCGTCGAGCAGCAGCAGGTCTCCGGAGCGCACGGGCCCGTCGTTGCGCACCCAGTGCAGCGTGCAGGCGTGCGGGCCGGCGGCGCAGATCGAGCCGTAGCCGATGTCGTTGCCCTCGACCCGGGCGCGCAGGAAGAAGGTGCCCTCGATGTAGCGCTCGCTGGTCGCCTCGGCCTTGTCCAGGACCTTCACGACGTCCTCGAAGCCGCGCACCGTCGAGTCGACGGCCTTCTGCAGCTCGCCGGCCTCGAAGTCGTCCTTGATCAGCCGTGCCTCGGAGAGGAAGACCCGCAGCTCCTCGTCGCGCTCGGCGGTGACCTTGTCGGTCAGGGCCGCCTCGATGCCGGCGTCGTAGCCGCGCACGACCCGGACCGGTCCGGTGGCCTCGCGCAGCTTGCCAGCCAGTTCGCGTACGTCGGAGGCGGGGATGCCGTACAGCTGTTCGGCCTCGGTGAGGGAGTGTCGGCGGCCGACCCACAGCTCGCCCTGCCCGGACAGCCAGAACTCGCCGTTCTCGCGGTCGGAGCGCGGCAGCAGGTAGATCGTCGCCTTGTGGCCGTCGGTGGTGGGCTCCAGGACCAGGACGCCGTCCTCGGTCAGGTTGCCGGTGAGGTACGCGTACTCGACCGAGGCGCGGAAGGGGTACTCCGTGTCGTTCGAGCGGGTCTTCAGGTTGCCCGCCGGGATCACCAGGCGCTCGCCCGGGAAGCGCGCGGAGAGCGCGGCGCGGCGGGCGGCGGTGTACTCGGCCTGCGCGATCGGCGTGAGGCCGCGCAGCTCGGTATCGGCCCATCCGGACTTCATGTTCTCGGCGAGCTCGTCGGACACGCCCGGGTACAGGCCGTTCTTGCGCTGCTTGATCGGCTCTTCTTCGCCCGCTTCGTCAGCGGCATCGTCGAGCACGGCTTCCGGGGTCTCCGGGTTGAGCGCCTCCGACACGGTCTGCCTCCTAGATACGACTCTGGACCTTCCCCCCAGTTCTCCGCTGTGCCGGAGCAGGGGGACACCCATCATCGTACGGTCGTACAGAGGTGGGCCCAGGGCCGGAAGTCCTGTTACGCGCAGAGCTCAGCCGCGCGGCCCGAGGGCCTCACTCGAAGCGCGCCGCCAGCAGTACGACGTCCTCCGCGCTGTCCGCCTCGTCCAGCCCGTCCGGCAGCATGGACCGCAGAACATGGTCGGCGAGCGCGCCGGGGTCCTCACGCAGCGTCCTGGGGACGCTGGCGGCCGCCGCGTGCAGCCGGGCGAAGGCGCGGTCCATGGGGTCGCCGGTGCGGTGCAGCAGGCCGTCGGTGTAGAGCAGCACAGTCTCGCCGGGCTCGGCCGTCAGTTCGACGCTGGGCGCCTCCCAGCAGGCGAGCATGCCCAGGGGTGCGGACAGGGAGGTCTCCACGAACTCGGTGCGCCGCGCGCCGATCACCAGCGGCGGGCTGTGTCCGGCACCGGCGAGCGTGACCTTGCGCAGGGCGGGCTCGCAGTACGCGAAGAGGGCGGTCGCGGAACGGGCGGGCTCGGTCAGGCGCAGCAGCAGTTCGAGGTCGGACAGGACGGCGACGGGGTCCTCGCCCTCCATCACGGCGTACGCCCGCAGGGAGGCCCTCAGCCGGCCCATGGCGGCGACCGCGCTGGGCCCGGCCCCGGTGACGGAGCCGACCGCGAGGCCGAGCGCGGCGTCGGGCAGCGGCAGCGCGTCGTACCAGTCGCCGCCGCCGCGCGGGCCCGTGCGGTGCCGGGCGGCGAGCTGGACACCGGAGACCCGGGGCAGTCGCGGCGGAAGCAGCTCCCGGGAGATCGTCTTCATGCACGCGCGTGTGCGGTCCAGTTCCAGCAGCCGTGCCAGGTGCTCGGTCGCGTAGCGGGCGTAGAGGCCGACGAGGTGGCGCTGGCGCTCCACCGGTTCGGCGGGTTCGTCGTAGAGCCATACGGCGGCGCCCAGCCGGCCCGCCGCCTTGGTGGACAGGGGCAGCGCGTAGCTCGCGGCGTAGCCGAGCCGCGCGGCCACCTCGCGGTGGCGGGGGTCGAGCCCGTCCTCGGAGAGCAGGTCGGGCTGGGAGATCTCGCCCTCGCCGCCGGGCAGTCCGTCCAGGATCCTGCCGTACGACATGGCGCTGCGCGGGACGGTCTCGATGTGGCCGAGGTCGGCGCGGGCGAGTCCCAGGCCGATGGTGGTGTCCGGGCCGAGTCCGTCGCCCGGTTCCATGACGACGAGACCGCGTCGGGCGCCCACGAGGGCGGCTCCGGCGCGCAGCAGCTCCTGCAGCGCGTCGCTCAGTGTCGCGGTGCGCACCAGGCGCTCGGTGAGTTCGTGGAGGGTGGTGAGGTCGGACACCCAGCCGGCGAGCCGATCTTGGAGAACGGCTCCGGGGCCGGTGGACGAGGTGGCCGAAGAAGAGCCCGTTGCGGAACCCGTCGCGGAACCCGTGACGGACGTCGTCGGCGCGACAGTGTGTGCGGGCGCGGGAACCGTTGAATCGATTCCGGCCACTTTCGGAACGTGAGGGGCGTTCATGGCGTCCGGCTTTCCGACCGGTGCGTATTGCTCAATAGCATCGCAAACCCCCATGTCGTTCTGCGCCGCTAGCGGTGTCTCCACATGTACACGCACTCGTGAGGGGATGTCCAGCATTGTCCTGCTGGGATTCCTGGTGTCCATGAGACCCTCGGTAACCCTTGCGGGAAAGCAAAGTTGGCTTAAAACTGACTCGGGTAACGGGTCATTGAGGTCGACTGGCCTCGTTCGACGGAGCGTCACAGCGGTCGTGATGGGTACGTACTCGGTGAAGGCCAGGGGTGGTTGGGATCCGCCCGGAACCTGGCGACGGACCCGGGCGTCTTAACCACCGACGACCGTGCCCCATCCTCCCGTGGCGGAGGCGGCAAGAGACAGCGGGACGGCAAATCGCCAGGCGCCGCCACCCCACGCCATGCCCATGCTTTAGACAGACGCAGTATGGACGCGGACGCAGCCAACGCTCGGCCCAGATGGGTTCCCCTTGCCTCACGCAAGGGTGTGATGCGCCAGCAGGTACGCACAGTGAAGTGATCGACACATGGTGTGATGTGATCCACGGTGTTGCCAGGCGTGCAACGGAAAGGAACGAGCGCTCATGCGCGAGATCCTCGGAAGGCGACGCAGGCTCCTGTCCAGGCGAAACAACGGGAGCCCTGAGATGCTCAGCGCGGCCCTGACCTTCGCGGCCGATTGGCAGTGGCCCGTACTCCCGGGTGTGGCACCGGACCCGCAGGGGCGTGCCCGCTGCGGGTGCCCGGACCCGGAGTGCACGGTGCCCGGTGCCCACCCCTTCGACCCCGGCCTCCTCGCGGCCACCACAGACGAGCGCATGGTGCGCTGGTGGTGGACCAACCGGCCGTCCGCACCCATCGTGCTGGCCACCGGAGGCATGGCCCCCTGCGCGGTGAGCCTGCCCGCCCTCGCGGCGGCCCGCGCACTCGACGCGCTCGACCGCACGGGCATGCGCCTCGGCCCGGTCGTCGCGGCGCCCACGCGCTGGGCGATCCTCGTCGCGCCCTACTCCATGGAGCAGCTCGGCGAGCTCCTCTACGCCAAGGACTTCGTGCCGGGGTCCCTGCGCTTCCACGGCGAGGGCGGCTACATCGCGCTGCCCCCGTCCGAGACCGGCCAGGGCCAGATCCGCTGGGAGCGCGCACCACTGCCCGGCTCGGCCGCGCCCTGGGTGCCCGATGTGGAGGCCGTGGTGGACGCGGTGGTGGAGGCGCTCACTCGTACGGGTGTGAGCGCGCCCGAGTTGTAGGGTGCCCGGCGCGCGGTGAGCCGCGCGCCCACCCACGCTCGTTATGTTCCGCACTATGCAGCGTCATTCCGGGGGACACAGAGCCCCATCGTCTCTACGCGCCGAGCCGGACTTCCAAAGGGTTCGCCTGGTGGCGCTGGCGGGCCTCGTGGTGTTCACGGTCGCCCTGCCACTGACCGTGGCCTCCGCAGGACCCGTCGGTGACGGGAGCTCCGAGGCCCTACGCGCGTCCCGGACGATCGACGACAAGGGAACGGCCGCCCCCGCCGCTCCCCGTTCCGCTTCCGCGACCCCTCCCGCTTCCGCGCCCGTGCCCCGGCTCCTGGGCCTCGGCCGGGCCACCGCCGCCCGCTGCGGCCCGGAACTCTCCTCCCCCGACGGCATCGAGGCGCAGACCTGTGTCATGACCCAGGGGGAGGACACCTGGGCGCGCACCTACTACCGCAACGTGACCGGTGACGCGCTGAGCTCCGCACTGAGCCTCATGGGCCCCGGTGGCCGCACCGTGGAGATGAACTGCGTGGTGGGCGCCGAGGACGACCCGGGGGTGTGCGAGACGCCCAGAGGGCGTACTGCGGGGGGTGTGGGGGCGTACACGGCGGTCGCGGAGTTCGCGAGGAGCGCCGGGAGCGGGCCGATGCTGCTGCGGTCGGGAAGCGAGGCGCAGAGCGCCTCGGGGAGCGATTCCGAGAGTACCTGGGGAAGCGGACCGGAGAGCGGTCCGTAGGGCGCCTCGGGGAGCAACTCGGCCCCGTAGCAAGGCGGTTGACGCCGCAGGGAAATCCGTACATGGAAAGACCCGGTTGCTGGCGACGGGGGATGCACCAGCAACCGGGCTACTCGAACGGTAACAAGAGATCGGCGGTTCGCAAATTCGATCTCGGCTATTCGGACACGGATTTACCTGTCACCACCGGGAGTTGTGACAGGAGTCACCTGTTCCGCGAAGCAGCGACCAGCTGACCGGTCGGTCAGTGTCCCCGCTGTGTGTCAGCTGAGCGTGACCTGTCGGTTCGTGAGGCCGCCCCGTGCCCGCCGCTCGTCCACGGTGAGCGGTGCATCCGAGGCCAGGGCGGTCGCGAGGCGCTCGGCGAACTCGGCCGCCGGCTTTTCCACATCGTCGGCCGTGACGCCTGTCGGCAGGTCCCAGACCGGCACCGTGAGTCCGTGCGCACGGAAGGAACCGACCAGCCGGGTGCCCTCGCCGAGGTTCGAGCGACCGGCCGCGTGCAGCCGCGCGAGCGCGTCCAGAAGCTGCTCCTCCGGGTACGGCATCACCCAGCGCAGGTGGTTCTTGTCGGGGGTCTCGCACCAGTACGCCGCGTCCACGCCGGAGAGCTTCACGGTCGGGATCGCCGCCGCGTTGGCCCGCTCCAGGGAGGCGGTGACCTCCGGCGTCGAGTGCTCCGCGTCCGGGACCCAGAATTCGAAGCCCGAGTGCACAACTGGCTCGAACGTGCCTTCGGGGTCGAGCAGTTCCTGCAGTCGCGGGCCGTCGGCCGGGGCGCGGCGGCCCTGGATCGGGGTGCCGGGCCGCGCCGTGAGCGCGCGCTGGAGGGTGTCGGCGAGGTCGCGGCTGATGTCGCCGGACGCCGTGTCGTTCTGCAGGCCGATCAGGACCGAGCCGTCGTCGCGGCGCAGCGCGGGCCAGGCCATCGGCAGGACGGTGGCGAGCGTCACCGAGGGAACTCCCTCGGGCAGGCCCTCCTTGAGCTTCAGCTCGACCGTCGCGGCGGGTACCAGCTCGCGCAGCGCGACCCAGTCGCCCTCGCTCGGCAGGCCCTCGAAGGGGCGCTGGACCAGCTCCGTCACCGCGTGTGCGGCCGCCCGGCCGTGGCAGGCCTTGTAGCGGCGGCCGCTGCCGCAGGGGCAGGGCTCGCGAGCGCCGACTACCGGGATCTCCCCGTCCTTGAGCTGAGGCTGCTTGGCCTTCGTCTGGGGTCGCTTCTTGGCCATCGTGGGTGTCTCCCGATCACGGCTCGTCTCGTACTGGCGCGAGCCTAGCCGCTCGTACGTCGGCTGCTGGGACCCTGTGGACAACGCACCGAGTCGTCCCGGAACAGAGCCTTCCGTCCGGGGTTTCCTCCCCCGTCCTGTCGGGGGTTTCCTCCCCCGTCCCGTCCTGGTGTGCGCGGTGGTCGGTCCGTCCGGTCCGTGCGGTTCGTGTGGTGGTCGGTCCGTCCGGTGTGCGGTGCGTGTGGTGGTCGGTCCGTCCGGTGTGTGGTGGGTGTGGTGGGTGTTCGGTCCGTGCGCGGTCGTCAGTCCAAGTCGTCGAAGACGTCCGCGAAGTCCAGTCCGGGCAGCCCCGCCACACCCGGTGACGCGACGCGCGTAGCGAAGTCGTCCCGCCGGCGCGCGGCGGCCGTGTCCGTCACGTCGTCCTGGACGACGACCCACACGGTGACCTCTCCGCGGGTGTCGTCCCGTACGCCCCAGTCCTTGGCCAGCGCCGTGATGATGTTCAGCCCACGGCCGCCGTGCGCGGTGACCGAGGGCGTGGCGGGAACCGGGCGGGTCGGACCGCCGCCGTCCGTCACCTCGACGGTGAGCCTCCCGGACGCGTCGACGCGCCAAGCGGCCCGGACGTCGCCGTCCCCGGCCAGGGCGTCGCCGAGGGGCCTGCCGTGTCGGCACGCATTGCTCAAAAGTTCGGAAAGGATCAGTACGGCGTCGTCGATGACCGATTCCGTCACTCCACCGGTGCGCAGTTGGTCGCGCATCCGATGTCTTGCTCTCCCCACGCCCGCAGGGCCATGGGGAACGGCCATGCTCGACGACGTGGGCACCTCCCGTGCCACCACCAACGCCACCCCCGAGACCTCCTTTGCCCCACGCCACGGAGTGGATGCCCCTTTGGACTGGACCGGAAACCGGCCAATCCACGTGTGCTGACGCACTCGTAACGATCGAACACGGAACGAACGCGCCGGTGCACTCCCTGTAACCATGTGGCTGGATCTCGGCGGTGATTGACGTGGCCGGACGGCCGTTGCCGGCGCTTCGAGCGGTGCTTTCCGGACGGTGAGCCGCGAGGTCAGCGGCCGAGTTGGTGCAGCACCGCGCGCGGGCGGTTGGTGATGATGGCGTCGATGCCCAGTTCAACGCAGAGATCGACGTCCTCGGGTTCGTTCACCGTCCAGACGTGGACCTGATGACCGGCTCTTTTCAGCCGTTCGATGTATCCAGGGTGACTGCGTACGATCCGCATCGAGGGGCCCGCGATCCGGACACCGGCCGGCAGCCGTCCGTCGCGCAGCCGGGGCGAGATGAACTGCAGCAGATAGACCGTCGGCAGCGTCGAAGACGCGGACCGGACGCGGTGCAGGGAGCGCGCCGAGAAGCTCATGACGCGCACCGGAGAGGCGGCGGCGCTCGCCGGCGCGTCCAGGCCGAAGCGCTTCAGGAGGAGCAGCAGCCGGTCCTCGACCTGGCCCGCCCAGCGCGTGGGGTGCTTGGTCTCGATGGCCAGCTCCACGCGGCGGCCCGCGTCGGCGACGAGTTCGAGCAGCCGCTCCAGGGTGAGGACGGAGGTGTCCTCCGGGTCCCCGGGGCCGTACTCCCAGTCGGGGGACTCGTCGCGGTTCTTCCAGGAGCCGAAGTCCAGGGCGGCGAGCTCGGCGAGCTCCAGGGCCGAGACGGCTCCGCGGCCGTTGGACGTACGGTTGACGCGGCGGTCGTGCACGCAGACGAGATGTCCGTCCGCGGTCAGCCGTACATCGCACTCAAGGGCGTCCGCACCGTCCTCGATCGCCTTCTTGTACGCGGCCAGGGTGTGCTCGGGAGCCTCTTCGGAGGCCCCGCGGTGGGCGACGACCTGAATCGGGTGCTGTCGTGCGTGGGTCACCGCGTCATGGTGCCACCGTCACGGCGCCGACGTGGGGGCCGAGACACCAGGAATGTTTCTTTTAGTATAAAAGGCCCGATATAAAGGATGGTCCTGGACCCACAGCCACCGCTTATGGTGCTCTGACGTCCCGTGGGAAAAGCTGACGGCGTACAAAAAGCACATGCACACCAGCACAGCTGCATCGCGCCGGACCGTCTGACAAGCGTGAGTGAGCGTGACCGAGTGCGACCGAGAACAACAGCCGTGGACCGAGGAGAAGAGCTGTGAGCACCGAGAACGAGGGCACTGCAGTACCCCCGGCCCCGTCCGCACCTCCTGTGCCGGTGGAAACTCCCGCTGCTTCCGCGCAGAGCGCTCCGCCCGAGGGGGGCGCGCCGACCGCCCAGATCCCGACGGTGCCTCCGAGCGCCCCCGGCGCACCGGAGCAGACACCGGCGTACGCGTCGTTCGGTGCCGGGGCTCCCGGGGCGCAGGGACACGACTCCGGGGCGCCCGGAGCGCCGCTCTCCGCCGCTGAGGCGGCCTGGCCGCCCCCGCCGCCCGCCGTTCCGTCGTACGCGGACGGTGGCGGCTCGGGAGCGGGCGGCTGGGGCTCCTCCTACGGGCAGCCCACGCCGAAGCCCAAGAACCGGCGCGGCGGCCTGGCCGCGGCGATCCTGGTGGCCGCGCTGGTCGCGGGCGGCGTCGGCGGCGGCATCGGCTACTCGCTGGCCAAGAACAACGACAGCTCCACCGACTCGACGACGGTCTCCGCGCCGAGCGGCAGCGGTGACGTGAAGCGGGCCTCGGGCACGGTCGCGAACGTGGCCGCCAAGGCGCTGCCGAGCACCGTCACCATCGAGGCCGAGAGCAGCAGCGGCTCGGGCGGCACCGGCACCGGGTTCGTCTTCGACACCCAGGGCCACATCCTCACCAACAACCACGTCGTGGCGGACGCGGTCGACGGCGGCAAGCTCACCGCGACCTTCCCCAACGGCAAGAAGTACGACGCCGAGGTCGTCGGCCACGCGCAGGGCTACGACGTCGCGGTCATCAAGCTCAAGAACGCGCCGTCGGACCTGCAGCCGCTCACCCTGGGTGACTCCGACTCGGTGGCGGTCGGCGACTCCACGATCGCGATCGGAGCGCCCTTCGGCCTCTCGAACACGGTGACCACGGGCATCATCAGCGCCAAGAACCGCCCCGTGGCCTCCAGCGACGGCAGTGCCAGCAGCAAGGCCTCCTACATGAGCGCCCTGCAGACGGACGCCTCGATCAACCCGGGCAACTCCGGTGGACCTCTCCTGGACGCCCAGGGCGCGGTCATCGGCATCAACTCGGCGATCCAGTCCTCGAGCAGCGGCGGTCTGGGCGGCACCAGCCAGTCCGGCTCCATCGGCCTCGGCTTCGCCATCCCGATCAACCAGGCGAAGCACGTCGCCCAGCAGCTGATCAAGACGGGCAAGCCGGTCTACCCGGTGATCGGCGCCTCGGTCTCCCTCGAGGACGGCACCGGCGGCGCGAAGATCACCGAGCAGGGCGCGAGCGGCTCAGCGGCGGTCACCTCCGGCGGCCCCGCCGACAAGGCCGGTCTCAAGCCCGGCGACGTCATCACCAAGCTCGACGACCAGGTGATCGACAGCGGCCCGACCCTCATCGGCGAGATCTGGACCCACCAGCCCGGCGACGTCGTCAAGCTCACCTACACGCGCGACGGAAAGACCCACACCGCCGAGGTCACCCTCGGACAGCGTGACGGCGACAGCTGACCGGTTAGTTTTGTCCCCGCGCCACCGACGATTGCCGGTGGCGCGGGGTGGGTTGCCCGAGCGGCCTAAGGGAACGGTCTTGAAAAACGTGAGGACGCGAAAGCGTCTCCGTGGGCTCGGATCGCACCGCCACCGCAGGTCATAGACGTGCTGGTCAGAAGGGGTGCCTCTCGCTGAGAGGCACCCCTTCTGCGTGGAGCCTGTCTCACCTTGATCCGGCTCCGTCACGTTGTGGATCAGCGTGTGTGGACCAGGCGTGGACCGGATGTCGGGCCGCGGGATTGGCCGCGACCTGTGCTTTCGTCGGGCCGATGGACTGAGCGCCTCAGTTGGCGAGTTGAGCGCCTCAGTTGACGGGCATGACCGGTAGGGGAGACCAATTGGCGGGGACGTTCCGCATGACCAGGGCGCAGTCCAGGGTTGCGCTCCCCGACGGGAACCGGTCTGGGGCGTCGAAGAAGGACGACGCGGCGGAGCGAACCCGGCCGGCTTCCACGTGCCAGGCGTCGGTGTGCAGTTCCATGCCGTCCAGGTGACGGCCGGACCTGGTGGCCGAGAAGCCCTTTTTCCCACCTTGGAAGAAGCGGGAAGCCTCTGCGAGGTCGGCGAAGAGTTCACTGCCCCGCAACTCGTCGGACAGCTCGACAGTGGCATCCACTCGGGTGTCGCCATCCCGTGTCGCGAAGGCGACATGCACTTGGCCGGGTGTCTCGTGCACCTCGAAATCGGCGCGGCCGTGTTCGCCGGGGAAGACGCGGCCTCCGGCCCAGGCATTGAGCCGCGAGGCGGTGTCGCGCCGTGGGATGTAGACGCCGGTCTCCACCCCGTGCGGTCCGTCCCATTCCACGGCGATCCGATGGGCCGCGTTCTCGCTCCGCAGGCCGACCGCCTTGGGTGCCCAGGTGGGCCGCACGCTTCCCAGCCTCAGCAGGCAGATGCCCGCGACCGCGTAACCGTGCACCAGATGCGGGCGCAGGGGCTCGGGGAGCAGGCGTGCCGCGGCGTCCGGGGCGACCCGGTAGTTCACCAGAAGCCGTCGTTCAACGACGCTGGACAAGTGTGGCTGCCTCATGATCCCTCGCTCTGCGCCCCGGGGCGCCATTTGGTGTGACGCAGCACGATTTGCTCTGGGCACACGACGGTGAGGAACCGCCCGATGCAGATCGCCAGGCGTTCCTCGGCCAGCGTGTAGAGGATCCGGTTGCCGTCCCGGCGCTCGGTGACAAGCCCGGCACTCTTGAGCACACCCAGATGCCGTGAGACGGATGGCGCGCTGATGGCGAACCTGCTCGCGATCTCACCGGCCGCGAGCTCGCCACCCCTGAGGTCTTCAAGGATCTGGCGTCTCGTTGGGTCAGCGAGCGCACGGAAGGCCCCCGCCTCGTCCTGGGCTCCTGTCATGGCCAATATTTAGCACCTTAGCTAAATACCTAACAAGCACTTCGACACCCTTCCCCTGGTCGAGCGGGCGCCTGTCTGCGACTTTGCGCGGTAAGTGACACCAGAGCGGCGGGCTGACCAGGTCGGCTCTGTGGATCGGATCGCTGTACTTGACACCGGAAGGTCGTTCAAGGGGGCGGCAAGCGGACGGGGACCTTAGTCGGGCAGTCCCCAGAAGGATCCGTGCAGGCCGACCTTGGCGAAGTAGGCGGTGGCGGAGGCGGGGTCGCGGCGGGTGTAGCCCGGTTCCAGGCGTCCGGTGTACCAGTCGCCGGCGAAGCGCCACAGGGTGCCCAGATCCATGACGTAGCCGCGTTCCTGGCCCGTCCGCCGCAGCCATGTGCCGACGCAGTCGGTGGAGCAGAACAGGCGTTGGTTGCCGCAGGTGTGCACGACGTCGTCCCAGGCCCGGTGCATGGGGGTGAGGAAATGGGCTACCTGGTCGCCTTGCGGGGGTGCGTCTCGGCCGACCACCCAGGCGTGCGGGGTGTCACAGGCCGGACAGCGGGTGGCGACCAAGACGTCAGGCTCGTCCCGGAGCAGGTGGGGCATGGCGAACGAGTCCCAGGCGCACCCGCCCCACCACAGTGTGTGCGCCCCCATGACGGAGAAGCCGAGCGGCACGGACGCGAAGGGGTGGGCCATCACGACCTGGTCGTTGTCCTGCGGGTCCAGGACCACATCATGACTGTCGTGAAGGGTGCGCAGTTCCTGACGCACCTGGTCGGGGGCGAGTCCGGTGAGTGCGGCGAGTTCCGGCACGCTCGGAGCACGGCCGGTGCGGGCGAATCCGTTGTAGACGGCCAGGCGGACTCTCTCTGTCCCCTGAAGGCTCGTCGGTGCTGCTGAGACGTTCCCGGTCATTCTTGTGATTCCTTCGCTGGTCGCGGCGATGGGTCCAGAGTGCGCGTCGAGGAGGTCCGGAGGCTTGAACGCTCGTGCGGCACAATTAGGACATGACGCCTTCCAGAGAGCGCGCCGCCTACTGGCGGGTTCCCGGGCTTGCGCTGGAGGTCATGGACGCCCGCTTCGAGGACTACGCCTATCCGATGCACGCCCACGACACGTACTCCTTCGGAGTCACCGACGACGGCGCCCAGTCGTTCGTGTGCAGGGGAGAGCGGCACGTCAGTGCGGTGGGACTGGTCATGGCGTTCAATCCGGACGAGCCACACGACGGACAGTCGGCCGTCCACCACGGGTACCGCTACCGGATGCTGCACCTCGGCGAGGATCTTGTCCGGGACGTTCTCGCCGACGCGGCTCCCGGCAACGCCGGATTGCCGCTCTTCGACACCCCGGTGGTGGACAACCCGGCCCTGGCCCGATCCGTGGCCTGCCTCCACACCGCGGTCGTCGAGAACGCGCCCCGACTGGTCATCGACGAGCGCCTCACCGCCGCCGTGCTGGCCCTGACCCGCGACGCCGCCACGCGTCCGGCGCGCCCGCCGGATCAGCAGAGCAGGGTGGGTCTGGCTGCTGTGGCACGGGCCCGCGGTCTGCTACGGCAGCGATTCGCCGAGAACATCGCCGCAGAAGACCTGGCTCGAGTGGCCGGATGCAGTCGCTTCGCGCTGTACCGGGGCTTCCGCGCGGCGTACGGCTTCGCACCCAGTGACTACCAACGCGATGTGCGGCTGCGCCGAGCCCGCGCGCTCCTGGCGAAGGGCACGGCGCCATCGACGGCAGCCGCCGAGGCCGGCTTCGCGGACCAAGCCCATCTCACCCGATGGTTCTCCCGCACCTACGGCGTCACCCCCGCTGCCTATCAAGCGGCGCCCCAACAGGTGCCGTAACCCCGAGTGGCACTCAGCCAAGTGTCATCCATCTGGGAAAGTCGCACTGTCACCGGCCAACGCGCTCAAACGTGCCGAGTGGCGGCCGAGCACGTCGTGTCGGCGATCGCCTGACAAGACCTCCATGCAACCTGGCAACGCCACCTGCTCTGCTGCTCAACTGCCGTGCCGCCCAGTACTCGCTGCCGCCCGAGATGTCGCTCGGCCCACGGAGGCGGCGGCCGTGATGTGCGAGCCTGGCCGCGGAGCCCCATGTCTCCTGACCGTGTGACGCACGCCACGGGAACCTGCCCTGCCGCGTGGACAAGGA